>NZ_JBFRGW010000052.1:0-26454 GCF_052115545.1 Microvirga sp. 2MCAF35 | reverse complement strand
TGGCGGTCGAGACGCACGAGAACTGGCTGGAAGCCCACCGCTACCTCAATATGGAGGATCTCAAGGAGCACAAGAAAACCACTCTTCGCGAAGCCGCTTAGCCAGCCCGACCGGCCGCCCCTCTTTGCAGAACTTGACGCACACAATCTTCCTCCGGGCGCTCCCTGCAGGGCAGGGGGAGAAGACATTCACGGCGCGGGATCTAAACTCCCGGCTCCCTGTTGTTCCCGTGTATGATCCATTCCCGCCGGGTTTGATCCCCTATGGAGACCGCATCCGCGTTCCAGGTCCTCTCGACCGCCGACGATGACGAGCGGACCGGCGCCTATGCGGCGTTCCCCTACGATCGGGATCTGATCCGTCGCTTCCGGGAGAGATTTCCCCGCGCCCGATGGAGGGCAGGGGAGGAGCGATGGTTCGTGCCGGGAACCACGGCCGCACGACGGCTTGATGCCTGGATGGCGCAGGAGCTCGAAACCCTGGACCGCCATGCGGATGCCAGGGGGCGGGACGCCTTCGTGTTCGAGCCGCTCGAGAGTCCTTACCTGCGCGTCGCAGATGACCTGCAGGTGCACACCCCCTACTCACCGACCATTGTCGAGGCCTTGCGATCCATTCCTTGGGCTCATTGGGACAGGAAGGAGAGGATCTGGCGGGTGCCGTTTCGCTCCTATGAGGCGTTGAAGGCGCGCTGGCGGGAGATCGAGGAGGCGGCGCGGCGCAACGAACCTGAGGCCCGCAGGAAGCGCCGAGAGGAGCGGAAGGCCCGGGCGTCGGAAGAGACAAGCCAGAACCAGGCGGAGCGGCGCCGCAGGCGCTATCCCGTGCCGTGTGATGACCCTCCACCCCTTGGGCTTCCGCTCGGGACCGCAAGCTGGGGTGTCGTGGTGTTCGAGGCCATCGATCTGGACCGTCTCGATGAACCGCCAGCTTCTGGGCTGTACCGGCATGTGCAGGGTAATGCGTCCCGCTATGTCTGGGCCCACTGGCGCATGCCGACGCTGCAAGAAATCTACCGGACAAGGCCGTCTCGGAGCGAAGAGGATCCTGGAATCGGATCCTCTCGCGGCTGGTGGTGGCCGAGCCGTGAGGAACTACAGGAAAGGGCGCGCAAGCTGCGCGAGGTGGAGCGGGCTCAGCGTTCCCGGCAGATGGCAAGGCAGCCTTCCAGCGAGATGTAGGGACGTGCCCGCTGCGCGGATACAAAAATCCGGGCATGAAGCCCGGATTTCAAAAGTGCCGCTTCGTGGTTTCAGAATGGGATGTCGTCGTCGAAGTCGCTGTGCCGTGAGTTGCCGGCGGGCTCCGGCCTGCGCTCCATGGGCGCCGAGCGTCCGAAGTCGCCGCCGCGGCTGATCTGGCCCGGCTCGTCGTCGCCGAACTCGGACGCGCCGCCGGAACCCCGGCTGTCCAGGATCGTCAACTCGCCGCGGAAGCGCTGCAGCACCACCTCGGTGGTGTACTTCTCCTGGCCGCTCTGGTCGGTCCACTTGCGCGTCTGCAGCTGGCCCTCGACATACACCTTCGAGCCCTTCTTCAGGTACTGCTCCGCCACCCGCGCCAGGTTCTCGTTGAAGATCACCACCGAGTGCCACTCGGTCTTCTCCTTGCGCTCGCCCGTCCCCTTGTCCTTCCAGGTCTCGGACGTGGCAATCCGCAGGTTCACCACAGGCTCCCCGTTCGACAGACGCCGAACCTCAGGGTCCCGACCCAGGTTCCCCACCAATATCACCTTGTTCACACTGCCTGCCATGACAGCTTCTCCACTTCGTCTCTCCTGAACGGCTAGGGCATCGAGGATGCCTCACGTTTTCAGGTCGGTTGCACATTCCTGCCCTGGCTCATGGTGCGGAAAAGCCGATTTAAGCTCTTCAAAGAGGGGCATCGCCTACTGTTCTATCTTTGTTCCATGCGAAACACAAGAGCGGGATCCTCAGGCAAGTTACTCTGGGGAAGTACGGAGATCGGACAGCTCCGGCCGAGGTTGCATAGGGAGTGACATAGACCATACCATTCAGGCCAAGCTTCAGGAGCTTCCCTTGACCGGCACGATCTTGGATGAAGCGGCTGTTGCCGCAGCATGGGACCGGAATACGGAGACCTGGACGCAGGAGGTGCGGAGTGGGCTTGACCTTTATCGCGAGCTTTACACGTTTCCCGCATTTCTGAGCTTCATGCCTCCGATTGCCGGAAAGCGTACAATCGATCTGGGCTGCGGTGAAGGTTCCAACACACGGCGCTTTGCGAAGCTCGGTGGCCTCATGACAGGTGTCGATCTATCGGGAGAGATGATCCGGCGCGCTCGGGGGCATGAGGAGAAAGAGTCTCTCGGGATTGCCTATGAGATCGGCTCCTTCAGCGACCTTGCCCCCTTCGGCGATGGAGAGTTCGATGTCGCGCTCTCGACCATGGCGCTCATGGACGGACCGGATCTGCCGGGTGCGCTGAAGGCTGCTTCACGCGTGCTCAAACCCGGCGGTTGCCTGTGCTTCAGTGTTCTCCATCCTTGCTTCGTCACGCCGGCCATCAAGTGGCTTGCCGATGAAACGGGTGCCCATCTCGGATTGCGGGTAGGCCGCTATTTCGAAAGAGTGCCCTTCGTCGAATACTGGCGTTTCAGCAGGCACGATAGGAGCGAGCAGAAAGCTGTGACGGAGCCGTTCGAGGTGCCGCGGTTCCCGCGTACACTTTCCGATTACATCAACGCTGTCAGCGAGGCCGGCTTCAGGCTTGTCAAGATCGAGGAGCCGCGGCCGAGCGAGGAGTTGGCTCGCAGGCACGATTGGCTGAACCGCTGGTACCAGCACGCTCCGCTCGTTCTGTTCGCCTTGGCCGTGAAGGCGTGAAGGGGAATGCCCAGCATGAAGACCGCCATCGTTTTCGACTGCGAGTTTCTCTGCGTTCAAGGTTCACAAGGCAGGTTCTGGTGCGCGCCGCACGACCCCGATCCGGTCATCGCGCAGATCGGTGCGGTCAAGCTCGGGCTGGAAGGCGAGTTTCCGCTCTTGGACACCTACAGATCCTACATTCAGCCGGTCGACCGCTTCGGCAACAGGTATCGGATCGATCCGTACCTCATCGAGCTGACAGGGATCACCGAGGGGACCATACAAGCCGAGGGGCGGCCATTGCAGGAGGCACTCGCCGGCGTCGACCATTTCTCCGGCGGCGCACGCTTCTGGTCATGGGGCAAGGACGAACTGAACATGGTCGCCATCAGCTGCTACATCGCGGGCGTTCCGGCGAGCATTCCAGCCCATCGGTTCGACAATGCGGTCAAGCTCGTGATCGCGGCAGGGATGCCGATCGAGGATATCGGCAAGACCCCGAGCAACAAGCTGGCGGATTATTACGGCGTCGAGCACCCGCCATTGCAGGGGCATGATGCGCTCGATGATGCCCTCTCCGTGGCCTATGCCCTGCAACATTTGCTGAGAACCGGGATGTTGCAGCCAGATGTCTTCGATCATGCCTGATCTACAGGAGCATCCTCGTTCCGAGGCTTGGAATAAAGAAACCCCAACGACAATCAAAAGCCTTCAGAAACTTGTCGGGGTGGCTTTGCTGCTGAACGACATAAAAAAGCGGCGCCAAGGCACCGCTGTTGAGGTTTGGCTTACTCCGCCGCCTGGAGATAAACCACTTTGGACTGCTCGCTCTGAACCTCGCGCAGGGTGCGGGCCATGTAGGTCAGCTGCTCGATGGCTTTGTTGAGATCGAGCTTGGTGCCGTCCTCAAGATCGTAGGCCTCGCGCCCGCGATAGAGCCGGTTGACCTGACTCTCCATTTCGGCAGCAGCCTCACGGATGCGATGCACGAGATTGTCGGCAATGACATTGGCGTTGTCGTCGACAACGCAGAAACCGACATCGCTTGCGCGGACCTTGGCCATGGGGTGATTCCTCTTCTTGTTGTTTCGTTTTTAAGCAACGGCCCGCTGTCCATGCTCCGCATAGATGCCGAGCCGGCGAGCCAGGGAGTGTTTCGTCACAGGTCCGACCCAGGGCAGCGTTGCGAGAAAGCGCAGCTTGTCGGGACTTGCGTTGTACTCTTCGAACAGGCGCTCGCGCTCGCGCCAGATCGTGTCGATCGCTCCGGCCTTGGCCGAGTGGCGAAAACCGACGCGAGCCGTCGAGCCGAATTCAAGCGCGCGCATGCAGCGCTCGAAGGTGCGGCGGCCGATGCTGGACGTCACGCTCGCATGGCAGATCGCTTCGATCACATGCTGGGCGAACTCGTCCGCCGTCTCGGGAGGCGTCGTCTCCGCTCCGGAGATGTCCCCCTGAGAAGCATCGGCGCCGTTGCGCATGGTTTCTTCGAGGCCGAAGCTCGGCATTGTTCTCACCGTAAGGTCCAGGCCGCCTGAAGCAGCCGGACGAGCTTTGTCCCGGTCTTTCGGATTCGGCGCTGCGCCCGCCATGGAAGGTCGGCGTCTCGCGTCGGATTCGGGCGTTCGGAACGGATACGCGGGTTCTTCAGAAATGGGCGCACACCCGTTTGCGGGCGGATGCGCCAGATGTCATCCGGGCTCGGAAAATCTTGACCGTTCAAAGGCTTGTTCGAAGATCGCGGCTCAATGAAGATGGGGTTCGGGCCCTGCGAATGCAAGGTTCGCGGGATCAGCGGAACGGGGTTCGCCGTCCTCCTGGTCTCCCTCGCAACCTTCGGCCACGGCGAGACCTCGCAACGGGCCATCTTGAAGGTTTGCGCCAGCTCCGCGCCTGCCGTGACGCCATAGACGGAGGCCGCGCAGGAGAATGCCTCGGAGAACGGCTCGATGGCGCACCAGCTCTTTTCGGCCATGTGCAGCGGCCACGACCACAGGCCGTCCTCACGACGCTGCCCCACGCTTTCACGATCGATGAAATAGCCGGTTCGCTTGTGCTCCAGGCCGCTTTCGATCACGAGCCATTCCTCGTTCTCGAAAATCGGTCTTTCGTCCGTCATGGCGGTCATCGCAGGATCCTTTGCGGCGGTGAGGCGCGGCTGCCCTAATGGCGTCACATCCACGACGCATACACAGGATGCGAACAAAAAGAGAACATACTCCCGATGGTCGCCGTGTCAAGCAAAGTCGGCACCGTGGGACTGTAATCTTGGAGTAACGGATACTATGTGGAGGGTCAGATGGCAGGATTGAAGAGATCGCTCTCGATCCCGTTCAAAAATAGGCAAAGTCGTTGCGGCGAAATATCGCTGGCGATAACTGAAGCTCGACCATTCCAACGCAGCGGATTCGCCACCTCATGACCAACCCGACACGCTTCGAGACGGACCAGCTCAGGCGCCTGGAAGACATGCGCAAGACCTTCGACAAGCTGCGCGCGGAGCGGATCCGAGCCGAGGGCGAGGTCGAGCGTCTCACGCGCGAGCTCGAAGAGGCGCGGGCGCTCGCCCTGTCCGAGTTCGGCACCGACGATGAGGGACAGCTCCAGGGCCTGATCGAGGACGCGCAGGCGCGCAATGCCAAGCTCGCCGATGAATTCGCCACTGCTCTGCGCGATGTCGAGTCGCGTCTCAAGCAGCTTGGAGACGAGCGTTGATCGGGGCAGAGATCGATCATGAGGTCGCGCGGGCGCAAGCCTCCCTCGCGCGACTGGAAGGACGGCGCGATGCTCTGCGCAGCCGCCGCGAGGAGCTGACGCGCGAAATCGAGCTCGCCAAGGGGCGTCTTGCGGTCAAGGACGAGGTGGAAGCCTTCATCGAAGCCGTGCACGGCTCTGCAAGCCGCCGCAGCCTGTCCGCGTTCGAGACGCTGCTCACCGCTCTGGTTCAGGAGGTTTTGCCGGGCGAGAAGCCCGTGGCGCTCGATCTCTCGACCGAGCGTGGCCTCGCCTCGCTCGACATCTGCGTGCGCCGCGCCGACGGCACGCTCGAGGATGTGCTGGAGGACAATGGCGGCGCATTGACCAATGTGATCGGCATGGCACTGCGGCTGATTGCGGTGGTCAAGGCGGATGTTGCCCGCTTTCTCGCCCTCGACGAGGCGGATTGCTGGATCGCGCCGGATCGCGTCTCGTCCTTCTACAAGGTGCTGGAGGATGGCGCCGCGCGTCTCGGCGTGCAGTGTCTCGCCGTTTCGCATCATGACCTGTCGCAGTTCTCGGGCTCGTTCCACATCGCCCGCATCGTCGGCGAGCCCGTCTCCGGCGTCGATGTGCAATCCACCGACACCAGTGCCGCATGGGACGACGCGCAGCCCGGATTGCGGTTCATCCGGCTCGTCAACGTGCAGGCCTACGAGGACGCGACGCTTCACTTGAGCCCCGGCGTGAATGCGCTGATCGGCCCGAACAATCGCGGCAAGTCCACGTTCATCCGTGCCCTGCGTGCGGTGTTCTACGGCGAAGCCCGCGACAGCCTCGTGCGCGCAGGCGCCAAGGCCGCGAGCGTTGAGATAGGTGTCGCGGGGCGTCGAATTCTGCGCTTCACGCGCCAGCCGCGCCGTTCGCCCATCAACATCTGGTCCCTGCACGAAGCGGACGGCTCCGTCGTCGAGGAGCAGGGCATGCGTTACGAAACCGGCGGGCGCAATGTGCCGGATTGGGTGGCCGATCTGATCCGCATCCGCAAGGTCGAGGATCTCGACGTTCACATCGCGCACCAGAAATTTCCCGTCTTCCTGCTCGGAGAGACGGCCTCCCGCCGCTCCGCCGTTCTCTCGATTGGGCAGGAGGCGGGTTATATCCGCGACATGCTCGTCATTCATCGCGAGCGCTGCCGGCGCGACAACGATCTCGTGCGCAACGGCGAGCGCGAGCTGATCGCGCTCAGCGACACGCTCGACGGGATGAACGACCTCGACGCGCTCAAGGGCAAGCTGTCGTCCCTTCGCAACCAGGCCGGCGGCCTCAAGGAGATCTCAGGGCAGCTGCAGAGGCTGCGGCAGCGCGCATCGCAGCTCGCCGATTTTCATCGCCGTTTGGAGAAAGCGCGGGCGCGTGCCGGCATTACGGCAACGCTGCCCGAGGCCGAGGGGCTGATGGATATCACGCGCCTGGTGGAGCGCTCGCGCGAGCGTCGGCGGATCGCAGAGCGCGTCATCGGGCTCAGTCGCGATCTTGCCCGGGGCAAGGCCCGGGTTGCGGCACTGGAGAGCTTGCCGGAGGCTCTTCCGAGGCTTGAAAACACGGCCTCGGCGCAAAACATGCTGAAGCGCATGAAGGATCTTCAGAATGCATCCCGGATCGCGCAAAGCCGCATCGCTCAGGTCGACGAAGGGCTTTCATCCCTACAGGTGGACATGGCGCAGCTCATGGAGGAGACAGGTGGGCTCTGCCCCACCTGCGGTTCCCCTGTGAAGCCCGAGAACCTTTTGGACCACCACACCCATTCCTCGCACTCTTCCACGCCGTCGGAGCGGCTGACCGCATGATCCTGTCCGGAGATCGTCTCACCCCCATCGCATGCAACGGCATCCTCGTGATCGGGGATCCGCATGTGGGCTCGCGGCGGCCCGGTCGGCGCAAGGATGCCGTATGGCCCCAGGCGGTGCTCGGCAAGCTGGAGCGCTGCGTTACCATCGCCAACGAGCGGGGGCTTGCCGTCGTGATCCTGGGCGATCTGTTCGATCGGCCGGTCGAGACCGATGTGGCGCTCAAGAACCAGCTCATCCGCGTTCTGAAGGGCTTCAGGCATCGGCCCCTCGTCAATGTGGGCAATCACGACATCCAGCACACGACGCTGACGGACGGCGACTCGCTCGCCTTGCTGGGCCTGTGCGACGTGGTCGATGTGGTGGCCACATCGGCGCCCGTGACCGAATTCCAGATCGATGCACGGCGGATCGGGATCGGCATGACGCCCTACGGCCAGACGATTCCGGTCGATGCGCGCGGCTCCTTCGCGGATGTTGATCTGCGCGCATGGTTCAGCCATCACGACATTGCCTTCGACGGCGGCTATCCAGGGGCGGTGCCGCCCTTCGCGGTCGAGGGCTGTGACGTGCTGATCAACGGGCACATCCACAAGACACAGAAATCCATCCTGGCCGGGCGCACTCGCTGGATGAATCCAGGCACCATCACGCGTCAGTCCGTCGATCTCGTGGATCACGTGCCGCGCGCCTGGATCCTGGACGGCAGCGGCGCCTTGGAGCCGCATGCTCTGCCTTACGAGAGCAACGTGTTCGACCTGACCGGCCGCGTCGTCGGCGAGGCGGACGGGGCGGTCGTGGCGCGGGAGGTCGAGAGCGCCTTCGTGACGCTGCTGCAGGCGGAATCCGCCACGGAGCTGAAGCGGAGCGGGGACGGCGCGATCGTTCGCGACGAGATCGAAGCGAAGTTCAATGCCGACGACACGTCGGATGCCGTGCGGGCCATCGTCCGCTCGCTCCTCGGCGAGGCGGTGGAGCGCCACGCGGCGCAGTCTTAGAGCATCGGACGTGAGTTCGAATTCACGTGCGATGCTCTAAGTTTTTGTCTTCCCGCATCTTTACACGCAAAACCGGTTCCTACTGTTGCGTTCGATTCTCTTAAAAGGCAAATGGATCCGTATAGGGCAAGCGGCGTCGGCGCACCTGCGTTTCCGGCAGGATCGGGCGGGTGATGTCGACTGCGATCAGCCCCTCGCAGGCGAGCGCCAGGACAGCCGCGACGCCGTCCTGCGTGTTCATGACGGCGCTGGCGCAATCCACCAGCCGCATGGCCCCGACCTCGTCGAGTTGATGCAGGACCCGCACCCGGTCGCCCGCCGTCACGGGCGTGCGCTTGCAGGCCAGGATGAGGCGCATGGTCGTGAACCGGGGCTCGGCCCGGATGCTGGCGACCGTTTCGATCATGAAGGGCCGACCATCCCCCGACGTGATGCCGTGGATCGCCGCAGCCCGCAGCGGATGCTTCAGCAGATCCTCGTCGGTCACCACATCGACCAGATAGCCGGTGCCGTCCCTGACGATCTCGAAATCCGCCACGTGCTCGATGATCTCGTCCCCGATGGCGAAGGCCGCCGGATCCGCGGGTGTGCGCAGGGACTCGACCTCGGCGTCGAGTTCGCAGAGCGCCAGGTAATCGGCGATCAAGGCATTGCGCGTGAGCGGCGTGGACGGGCGCTTCTGGGCCCGGCGGGTTCCCGAGCGGCGAGCAGGGCGCCTGTCCGAAAGGTCGAGGAGCGCTTGCGCGGACATCGGGTCCTCCAGCTTGGCTTGTCGAACGAATGGGCGGGCGAGCCGACGTTCCGGCAGGCTCGGCCTGTTGAGATGAATGAGAACATATATAGAACAATGTGCCGCGGGTCAAACTTATGCCAGCACAGAAAGACCGAATTTTCCGGCAGCTCGACAAGCTCTCAGTTTAGCCAATTGAGACAAAATGGCACATGACTTAAGTGACTGATAAATAAAGATTTTATGTTGTACTCCGTGAGACTGAAATTGGACCTGCCTGGCTAAATTTGATATAGAACAAATACCGAACGCGCCTGCCCGGACACGGCTGCGACAAGAGCGCGTCACCGATTTGCGGGCTCCTGAGAACGTTAGGATCGAGGATGAATACGACGGACAAGAAAATTTCAGAGGTGCTTGCGAAATTCGGCGAGCCGATGGCCGGGAACGTCTGGCGCGTCCAGGGAACAGCCGTCATCTATCACAAGACCCTGGAGCGCATCGCCGCCCAGGCGCAGGTCGTCTTTGACGAGCCCAAGATCATCCGCGCCGAACGCGACGAGGCCGTCATCCAGGTGACCGGCCGCATGGGCGACCGGGTGGAGTGGTCGATCGGCGAGGCGCTGATCGGCGTGAACTATCGCGTGTCGGGCAAGCAGGCGGCCTATGTCTACGCCATGGCGGAGAAGCGCGCCAAGGATCGTGTGATCCTCAAGCTCATCGAGCTGCATGGCTACGTCTATTCCGAGGAGGAGGCCGACGAGTTCAAGCAGGGCCGTCCAGGCTATGCCGACCCGCATGTGGAGCTCGAAAAGACCGAGCCGCAGAAGGGCAAGGTCGAAGCGGCCGCGGCGGACGGCAAGGTCGAGGATGATCTGAAGGCGAAGATCAAGAAGGCCAAGACCATCAATGCGGTCACGGACCTGATGCTCCATGCCGACACGCAGAAGACCCTCGCCGATCTGCCGGAAGGCATCCGCGACGAGATCCGCGACTTCGCCAAGGCACGGCTCGTCGAACTCGGCTGGCCGACCAAGAAGGCGGCCTAACTTTCGCTGCGATCATGGACGAGATGACTTGAAGATCATCTCGTCCATTTTCTTTTCGCGGTAGCGTTCCGGCGCTCCTGGTCTTTCCGATCGATGCCGAAATCATCCGCCCTTCCTGCTCTTGGCCAAGACGCCCTATCCCTCTCAGAACATCTCGTCGGCTCCATCGAGCGGGTCACGTTCCACAACGACGAGACCGGCTTCTGCGTGCTGCGGGTCAAGGCGCGTGGGCATCGCAAGCCCGTTGCCGTCGTCGGACATGCGCCGTCGGTTGCCATCGGCGAATTGGTCGAGGCGAGCGGCGAGTGGCTGCACGACCGTAATCACGGGGTGCAGTTCCGCGCCGTCGAGCTGAAGACCTCGGCTCCAACGACGGCAGAAGACCTGCAGCGCTTTCTTGGATCGGGGCTCCTGAAGGGCGTCGGTCCCGCCGTTGCGCAGCGGCTGATAGCCTCCTTCGGCTCACGCATTCTCGACGTCATCGAAAGGAAGCCGCACGAGCTGACCCGTGTGCACGGCATCGGCATGGCGAAAGCGCTCGGAATCGGCGAAGCCTGGGCCGAGCATCGCGCCCTGAAGGACATCGCAGCCTTCCTCAACGCGCATGGCATCGGCGGCTTCCTGCTCACGCGCATCTATCGCGCCTATGGTGTCGGAGCCATCGACATCATCTCAGCTAACCCTTACCGGCTTGCCCTCGACATTCCGGGTTTCGAATTCACTCTGGCCGATCAGGTGGCCATGCAGCTCGCCATCGAGCCGATGGCTGAGATCCGGCTCCAGGCGGGTCTTGCCGATGTCCTCTCGGACGCCGTGAAGGAGGGACATTCCGGCCTGCCGGCCGATGGGCTCCTGCGGCTGGCGGGCAAGCTCCTCGAAGTACCGAGAGAGCACCTGTCACCCGTGCTCGATGCGCAATGTTCAGCCGGTCAGCTTGTCGCCGATGAAATCGACGGCCATCGCTGCATCTTTCTCAAAAGCCTCTACGGCGCCGAGATTTTCATTGCGCAACGCCTGAAAGAGATTGCGCAAGGCTTCCATCCGTGGCGGGGGCTCGATACCGCGCAGGTCATTGCCGAGGCGGAGACTGTCGCGGGCGTCTCCTATTCAGCCAGCCAGCGCGAGGCGCTTATCGCCTCCTGTCAGGCGAAGGTGCTCGTCGTCACGGGCGGCCCCGGCGTCGGCAAGACCACGCTCATTCGCAGCCTGACGCATCTGTGCGCGAAGCACGAATTGCAGGTTGCCCTCTGCGCGCCGACCGGGCGCGCTGCGAAGCGGCTCTCCGAGAGCACGGGCTTTCCCGCCAAGACCGTGCACCGGCTTCTAGAGGCGTCCGAAGGAGGGTTCCGGCGCAACGCCAAGGCTCCGCTCGACTGCAATCTCCTCGTCGTGGATGAGGCCTCGATGCTTGACATCAGGCTCATGGCGGCTCTCTTGCGTGCCTTGCCGAACGAGGCCTGCCTGCTCCTCGTCGGCGACGTGGACCAGCTTCCTTCCATCGGGCCTGGGCAGATCCTGTCCGACATCATCGCGCCCGGCACGGTTCCCGTCGTGCATCTTCGGGAAGTTTTCCGGCAGGAGCGAGAGAGCCGCATCATCACCGTGGCGCACGCCATCAATCGCGGGCTCGTGCCCGATCTCTCGCATCAGCCGGATTCGAATCTCTACTTCGTCGAGGCCGACATGCCCGCCGACGCCATGGCCAAGATGACGATCCTCATGCGCGACCGCATTCCGAGAAAGTTCGGCCTCGATCCCGTGCGCGATGTCCAGGTGCTTTGTCCGATGAATCGCGGGCGGCTCGGCACGCATATGCTGAACGGAGAATTGCAGCAGATCTTCAATCCCCCAGGTGCCGACAGCCTGCACCGCGCCGGATGGGTCTATGGCCCCGGAGACAAGGTCATGCAGGTCAGGAACGATTACGAGCGCGACGTCTATAATGGAGAAGTCGGCTTCGTGCGCGAGGTGAACCGGGAATACGGTGAACTCACGGTGGCGTTTGACGACAGGCTGGTGGTCTATTCTCTCAGGGAACTCGACGAGCTGGCACTCGCCTATGCGGTGACGATCCACAAGGCGCAAGGATCGGAATATCCGGCGGTCATCATTCCCGTGGCGTTGCAGCAGGCTTCCATGCTACGGCGCAAGCTCCTCTATACGGGCGTGACGCGCGCCAGCCGCCTCGTCGTCCTCGTCGGAAGCCGCGCCGCGCTCGCCCAGGCCGTCACCCAGGAGGAGGAGCCTCGTCTCTCCAGGTTGCGGAACTGGCTTGAGGCCTGATCCCTTTCCCTCGGAATGACAGCCATCTATATTGGTTGTCCCGGCGTCTTGTGGGAACGCGGAGATGAACGTCGATACCGGACAGGTAAATCAACAGGAACGGCGGGTTCGCATGGGCCTTCTCGCCGCGGCTGTCCTGTGCCTGGTTGCCTCCGGCGGGATCCTCTGGTGGCGCTACGGTGGCGCCATCTTCAACGACCTCGTGCTGACCACTCTTGCTTGGTGCTTCTGAGCGATCCAGTGCGTGACGTGCGGGCGTGGCCGTGGCTCGTTTTGTTCCAGCGGAATGTTGCCGTCGCCAATTCCCATAAACCTCGCCAGGCCGCGATGCTCACGAGACCATAGTAGAATGGCAGCAGTGGCAGCCAGGGCCAAAGCCGCCAGAGTCGGCGTCTGTGCAAGGCGAACAAGGCCGGGATCATGATCGCCGCTGCACCGGAACAGAACAGCGTCTGGCTGTAGACCCGGACGATGACATCCCAGTGTGAGGCGTAAGAGCCACCAGTTCCGGAAAACCATGATGTCAGGAACAACGCGGAAAAGAGCGGATAGACCAATGCGCTGAGCACGATGCCCCAGGTCAGGACCAGTGCGCCGCAAAAGCGCCAGAAGCCCAGTTGCCGGAAAAGGACGCATGGCCTGCGCGAATGGGTCGTTGCGGTCTGGACGAACCCTTTCATCCACCGGGTCCGCTGCCGCATCCAGGCTCCCAAGGTCCCCGGTGCCTCCTCCAGGGTCGAGGAGGGGAGGTCCCCGACCTCGTAACCCAGCCGCGCCAGACGAAGGCCTAGATCGGCATCCTCGGTGACATTCCAGGCATCCCATCCATGAATTGCCTTGAGAACCGAGGTGCGGAAATGGTTCGAGGTGCCGCCTAGGGGAATGGGGCTTCCGATATCGGCGAGGCCCGGATTGAACACGTCGAACAAGGCCGCGTACTCGATGGTAAACAGCCGCGTGAGCCAGGAATCGTCCGTGTTGTCGATGGTCAGCCGGGCTTGAAGGCAGGCGACATGCGGCGGGAGGCACGAGAAACGGTCAACGGCAAGACGCAACTGGCCGGGATCCGGCACGTCCTCGGCATCGTAGATGACCGTGAAGCGGCCCCGCGCCAGGGGCAGGGCGACGTTGAGCGCCCGAGGCTTGGTGCGAGGCTGGCCCTTGGGCGCGACGATGATCTCCATGTTGCCCGGCAGATCGGCCGCCTGAAGAGCATCGAGCGTTTCCCGGTCGTCTGCTTCGAGCACGAGCTTGATGTCGAGCTTGGCCGCGGGATAGTCGAGCCGCGACAGGGCTTCGATGAGCCTGGCGGCCACCCGTCTCTCCCGATAGAGCGCTGCGATGATCGTGTAGATCGGTAGAGCAGCATCCTCGACGCGGGGAGCCTCTGTCGTCGGCTCAGCCGGATTCTTGAGAAACGATGCTGCGAGCCTCAGGACGATCAGGCCCAGAAACAGCGGCCCCAGAGCTGCCCCCATGGTCGCCAGCGTCAGGCCAGGCGCGTGGCCGATGCCGAACGAGACCGACCCCAGGGCAACGAAGAGAACTACGATCTGTGCGTAGCCGAGGCCTGTTGCTAGCTCGGGAGCCTGTGTGGCCAAGTCCGAGGCCGCCTGATCGGCGATCCGCCGGCCTTGCGCCTGAAAGACCGCCTGTCTCAGGCGTGTCGGCGACGTGATGGAAAGTGGACCGTTGCGGAGCCGGGCGCTCAGGAGCCGGACGAGCGCGGGACCGCGAGGCGCCGTCACGAACCCTGATCCCAGGTCGGCCAAGGGAGCGATACCCGCAACTATGCTGTCAGGGTAACGAGCGGATTGCGGCAGGCGAGGGGTTGCCAGAAAGGGTAGCCCGAGCTCGGCTGCGAGGGCGCGATAGAATTCGTCCTCGTCCACAAGGCCATGTCTCAGCAGAAATTCATCCGCCGAAACCCCGACGAAACCAGCAAGAACCGCGGCTTGGCATAAGGTCTCTGGGGAATGGCCATGATGCGCCAGAAAGCCGGTCGCGACGGGCAGTGCTGTTGACTGTGGGCTTGGCTCCGCTAGACCCTGCCTCATGAGCAGACGCTTTCGCGGGGCGCTGTTGGTGGGTGCCGGGTCGCGCGCAAGAGAACATCAACTTATGGTATTTGATATCGTTACATTGATTGCGCGCTTCCTCTCCAAGATCAACTGCCTGAGGTTGAGTGGAGTCCTGTCGGCTGTCCTGCTGATGTCCGTCTCGGCACGGGCCGAGGGCGTGACGATCCCGAACTTCTGGGATCCCAGGGCACTGCTGGAGCGCCCCGACCTGCCGGCGACCCGCACCATCCGCTTTCTCGTCGACGACGATTTTCCGCCGCTGCATTTTCCGGGGCTGGACGGCAATCCGACAGGATTGTCGGTGGAACTCGCCCGTGCCGCCTGCGAGCGGCTGAGCCTTACCTGCACCATTCAGGTCCGTCGCTTCGACACGCTGCTCGATGCCTTGCAGGAGCGCCAGGGCGATGTGGTGGCCGCGGCCATTCCAATCACGACCGACCTGCGGAGCCGCTTCGCCGTCACGGCTCCCTATTTCAAGATCCCGGCGCGCTTTGCCGTGCGCAAGGATCGCAATCAGCCGGCGCCCGAAGCCAGGACGCTGCAGGGCAAGACCATCGGGGTTGTCGGCGGCACGGCCCATGAGGCCTTCGCCAAGTCCTTCATGGCGGGCGGTAATCTCAAGCCATTCCCGGAACTGGCCGCCGCTCAGGCCGCCCTCAAGGCCGGCGAGATCGACTACCTGTTCGCCGACGGTCTCGGTCTCGCCCTCTGGATCGGCGGAGAGGAGGCTGGCGGCTGCTGCGACTTCTCCGGCGGGCCTTACCTGGAGAGCCGCTTCTTCGGCGAGGGCATCGGCTTCATCACCCGGACCGAGGATGAACCCTTGCGCCGTGGCCTGGATTTCGCCCTGCAGCAGCTCTGGAAGGAGGGAAAGTACGCCGAGCTTTATCTTCGGTTCTTTCCGATCGGCCCCTTTTGACCGCTCGTCCCCCCGCAAGGGGACGGGTTTACCGCATTGACCCTCGCTGCTCTCATCCCTAGTGTGCCGCGCTTCTGGAAGCATTTCCTGCAAGCACTAGGCCCATGTCTCACCCTCTGACCCTTGATCCTGCCCTGATTGAAGCCGCCCAGACCGCCAATGCCTGGCCTTTCGAGGAGGCGCGCAAGCTCGTCGAGCGGCTCAAACGGACGGGAAAGAAGGAGGCTCTGTTCGAGACGGGCTACGGTCCCTCGGGCCTGCCGCATATCGGCACCTTCGGCGAGGTGGCGCGCACCAGCATGGTGCGCCATGCCTTCCGTGTGCTGACCGGGGACAGCATCCCCACGCGCCTGATCGCCTTCTCCGACGACATGGACGGCCTTCGCAAGGTGCCGGACAACATCCCGAACAAGGAACTCGTGGCCTCGGCGCTCGGCAAGCCGCTGACCCAGGTGCCAGACCCCTTCGGCACCCATGAGAGCTTTGCGCATCACAACAATGCGCGCCTGCGCGAATTCCTCGATGCCTTCGGGTTCGATTATGAATTCATGTCCGCGACCGAGTGCTACAAGGCCGGCCGCTTCGACAAGACCCTGCTCACGGTGCTCGAGCGCTACGACGCCGTGATGGCCATCATGCTGCCTTCGCTGCGCGAAGAGCGCCAGCAATCCTATTCGCCTTTCCTGCCGGTTCATCCAAAGACCGGCATCGTCATGCAGGTGCCGATCGACGAGCGCAAGCTCGACGCCGGCACGATCGTGTGGCGCGATCCTGATACGGGCGAGCGCTTCGAGACGCCGGTGACCGGCGGCCATGCCAAGCTGCAATGGAAGCCCGACTGGGCTATGCGCTGGGTTGCGCTCGGCGTCGATTACGAGATGGCCGGCAAGGACCTGATCGACAGCGTGAAGCTTTCGGGCGAGATCGCGAAGGCGCTGGGCGGCCTCCCGCCGGACGGCTTCAACTACGAACTCTTCCTGGACGACAAGGGCCAGAAGATTTCCAAGTCGAAGGGCAATGGGCTCACCATCGACGAGTGGCTGACCTACGGCACGCCGGACAGCCTGCGGCTGTTCATGTTCAACAAGCCGCGCGAGGCGAAGAAGCTCTATTTCGACGTGATCCCGCGGCAGGTCGACGATTACCTGACCTTCCTGGAGAAGTATCCGGCGCAGGATGCCAAGGCGCGCCTGATGAATCCGGTCTGGCATCTCCATTCCGGCGAGCCGCCGGCTCCCGAGCTGGTCTCGTCCGGAGGCGGTAACCAGCCAGGCACGACGATTTCGTTCTCCATGCTGCTCAATCTGGTGGCCGTGGCGAATTCCGAGGATCCCAACGTGCTCTGGGGCTTCATCCGCCGCTACGCGCCGGGCGTGTCGCCCGAGACGCATCCGCGCCTCGACAGCCTCGTGAAGCGCGCCGTGCGCTATTTCGAGGATTTCGTGAAGCCGCAGAAGGCATATCGCTTGGCCGACGAGGTCGAGGCTGCGTCGCTGAAGCGCCTGGAAGAGGTGCTCGGCTCCTTCGAGACGGGCGAGCGGCCCGCGACGGCGGAAGCGATCCAGGAGGAGATCTACAATGTGGGCCGCGCGGAGCCGCGCTATCAGGATCTCAAGGCCAAGGGCGCCACGCCCGAGCGGCCGGGCGTGTCCATCGAGTGGTTCAACACGATCTATCAGGTGCTGCTGGGCGAGCCCCGTGGCCCGCGCTTCGGCTCGTTCATCGCTCTCTACGGGGTGAAGGAGACGCGGGCGCTGATCCAAAAAGCGCTGAACGGGGATCTCGTGCGAGAGCACGAGACGTTCCTGAAAGAACGCGCGGCTTGAGCCGCGCCTATTATTGCCGCGCCCACATGATCCGGGCCGACCAGGAGACCTCCTCGGCCGGGATCACCTGATCCTCCTGGTCCTTGCCGAGGGACGTCATCTCCAGGGTCTTGGCCGAGCGACGCTTGAGTTCCTTGGCCAGGATACCTCCGGCGGTCGTGCATACGACGATGCGGTCGCCCTTGCGGGTGCTGGCCGTCGGCGAGACGATGAGGATATCGCCGTCGCGGTAGAGCGGAGCGAGGGTGTCGCCCGTGACCTCGAGAGCGAAAACCTTCTCCTGCCCGAAATCGGGGAACTCGATCTCATCCCAGCCCGGGCCCTCGCTGGGCATGCCTTCTTCGTTGAAGGCCCGTCCGGTTGCGGCGTCCTCCATGCCGATCAACGGGATCATGGAGCGGCGCAAGGAGCCGGAGGGCTCGACGAGGCGGAGGAAATCCTCCAGGGTCGCGCCGGTGGCTTTCAGGATTTTCGAGATGGATTCCGTGGAGGGCCATCGCTCCCTGCCTTCGGGACTCACGCGCTTCGATTTGTTGAAGCTGGTCGCGTCGAGACCGGCCTTGCGCGCCAGTCCTGATGCGGTCATGCCATGACGTGATGCCAGCGCATCGATAGCAGCCCACACGCGCTCGTGAGATAACATTGTACGGACCTTCGCTAAGAGCGAAATATAATGAAAGCGAACCTAGAATTAGGAATTAAATGTGACCGAAGAGTTAGACAATTGGCAACAGACTATTGAGACAATATGTCTAATTTGGGTTGCTCCTGATGTGACACGCGGATACTCAAGTCTTCATGCCCATTATTTATAAGATTTGCCCTGCTTTGCTTTGGCAGGAGGCAGAAAAAACCAGCTCCTTCACGGGCGCGCCCGTCGATACCCAAGATGGGTACATCCATTTTTCAACAGCAAAACAGGTGCGCGAGACGGCCGGAAAGCATTTCGCCGGCCAGAAGGATCTGCTGCTGATCGCCATCGACGGCGATTCGCTGGGCGATGCTCTTCGTTATGAGCCTTCCCGTGGCGGAGATCTGTTCCCTCATCTCTACGCGCCGCTCCCGTTGTCCGCCATCCGATGGGTGAAGCCTCTGCCGCTCGGCGGAGATGGTCAGCACATTTTTCCGGATCTTTCCCGATGATCGGTACGCTCTTTTCCTTCGCCAAGCCCGCGCTTCATGCGCTCGATGCGGAGACGGCCCACCAGTTGACGATCCGCGGATTGTCGCTGATGCCGGTTTCGTCCCCTCCTGCGGACGATGCACGTCTCTCCGTCGACGTCTTCGGTCGGCATTTTCCCAATCCCGTCGGGCTCGCGGCAGGCTTCGACAAGCAATGCGAAGTGCCCGACCAGCTTCTCGGATTGGGCTTCGGCTTCGTGGAACTCGGCGGCGTCGTGCCCAAGCCTCAGGCCGGCAACCCGCGGCCGCGAGTCTTCCGGCTGACGCGCGACGAGGCCGTGATCAACCGGTTCGGCCTCAACAGCGAGGGGCTCGATGCCGCGCGTCGTCGGCTCGCCGGCCGTCGTGGACGCCCGGGCATCGTTGGGGTCAATATCGGGGCGAACAAGGATTCCACGGACCGCATCGCCGATTACGTTCTCTGCATCGAGCGTCTGTGCGGGTTCGCGGATTTCCTGACGATCAACGTCTCCTCGCCCAACACGCCGGGATTGCGCGACCTGCAGGGCGAGGCATTCCTCGACGATCTCCTCGCCCGCAGCATGGAGGCTCGCGACAAGGCGGACCAAGGCAGGGGCCAGACGATCATTCTTTTGAAAATCGCGCCTGACATCTCGCTCGACACGCTCGATGCGATCGTCGCGACGGCGCTCAAGCGCGGCATCGACGGTCTGACCGTCTCCAACACCACCATTGCCCGACCCGACAGCCTGAGGGAAAAGGCGCTCGCGACGGAAACGGGCGGCCTGTCCGGCAAGCCTCTCTTCGTGCCGTCCACGAAGCTCCTCGCCGAGACGTTCCTGCGCGTGGAGCGGAAGATCCCGCTCATCGGTGTCGGCGGTGTCGATTCCGCCGGGGCTGCCTGGGCCAAGATCCGCGCCGGCGCGAGCCTGGTGCAGCTCTACTCGGCCATGGTCTACAAGGGCCCCGGCCTCATCGGCGACATCAAGCAAGGGCTGATGCAGATTCTCGAAAGCGAGAAGACGACGCTGGCGCAGGCCGTGGGACGCGATGCGTCGGCGATTGCGCAGGGACGTTTTTGACGAGCGTTTCGCTCAGGACATGCTGGCGAAGGTCTTCTTCGCCAGCCGCGGATAGAGGATGAACTGGCCGAGGCCGCGTGCGCTCAAGAACGTGAGAAGCGCAATCCATAACGCCGTGTTGCCGAGATCGCGGGCCACCAGAAGGATAGCTCCGTAGGCCATGAAGGCGATCACCATCAGGTCGCGCATGGATCGGGTCCAGGTCGCTCCCGTGTAGATGCCGTCGAACGCGAAGGCGGCGGCTCCGAGGAACGGGGTCAGGGCGGCGAAGGCCAGATAGTCCCGCGCATAGGCGCGCACGTCGGGGTTTGTCGACACGAAATCGATGAACAGGCCGCCGCCGATCAGGAAAAGGCTCGAGACGGCGAGTCCGAAGCCGATGCACCAGCCCAGGCTCAGGCGAATGGCGCGCCGGAAGCCGCGCTCGTCGCGGGCGCCGATGCACTGGCCGCAGAGGGTCTCGGCGGCGGTGGCGAAGCCGTCGAGGAAATAGCCGCCGATCAGGAACATGTTGTAGAGCACCGCATTCGCCGCGAGCGTGACATCGCCCGAGCGGGCTCCAAGCGCGCTGAAGATCGAGAAGGCAAGGATCAGCGCCACGTTGCGGATCATGATGTCCCGGTTCATGGCGAGCGTCTGCAGCATCGCGGCCCGGTTGACGACATCATGCCACGTGACGGCCAGCGGATTCGAGCCGAGGCGGCGTAGCACAATGATGCCGAGGCCCGCACCCAGAACCTCGGCCAGGGTCGTGCCGACGGCCGCGCCTGCGATGCCGAGTCCGAAGCCGAGGACCAGCGCCATCGTGAACACGATGTTCGCCACATTGATCGCCACCTGCAACAGCAGCCCGAGATCGGTGCGCCCGCGCCCCAGGGTGGATCCCAGGATCACATAGTTCGCGAGCGTGAAGGGCGCGGCCCAGATGCGGATGAAGAAATAGGTCGAAAGCGCGTCCGTGACGGCCTGACTCGCACCAGCCATGGAGAAGGCCAGCGCCGCGATGGGCCATTGCAGCAGGATCAGCAGGAGGCCGGTCACGCCCGCCACCAGGAACGCCCGTGCGAGCGTCAGGTCGACCTCATGCCGGTTTCCGGCCCCGGTTGCCTGGGCGGTCAGGCCGGCGGTCGCCATGCGCAGCGAGCCGAAGCTCCAGAACACGAAGTCGAAAATCACGGCGCCCAAGGCCACCGCCCCGAGCAGATGCGCTTCGCCCAGCCGCCCGATCACCGTCGCGTCGACGAGCCCGAGGAGGGGCGTCGTCACGTGCGACAGGGTCATCGGCAGCGCGAGCATCAGGATGCGGCGATGGGATATCTCCAACCGCCGGGATGTCGGTGAGCCGTCCATGGTCAGCCTCGAACGTCTCAGCGGCGGCTGCCGAACAGCCGGGAGATTAGCCAGAGCGGCACGACGATGATCGCGCCGTACAGGATCCAGCGCCCCACATCGAGCACCGTCTCCAGGCTGAGATCGAGAACCGAGGCAATCCAGTTGAATAGGCCCTCGATCAGCCCGAAGGGCGTGATGTTCAGGAAAGCCAGGAAGGCGCCGACGAGGAGAGAGAGGAAGATCAGCTTCACCAGCACCGAGCCGGGGGAGCCGCCGAGAAAACGATTCAGATTGGACATGTCCTCATCTCGTCAGAAGCGTCACTGGAAGAAAGCGTAATGGACCTGGGGCATTGCGTGTGCTTCATCGCAAGGGCCGGCGACGAACGCAACCCAAACCGAGCTTCGCATGATCGATTCAGCCCTTTTCGCTCCCTCCGCCATCAGCGACGAGATCCGTGCCCAGAATGCCGAGATCGTGGCAAAGCTCGCAGCCCTGCCGGATCCCATGTCCGTGCCTCCGGCCCTGGTGCGGGAGCGGCGGCGTCAGGGCCTCGGACCCTTTCCCCTGATGCCGTTGAGCGGCAAGGCCAAGACGATCTCCATCAACGGCCCTGCCGGTCCCATCCCCTTGCGGATCATCGCGCCCGAGAACCCCCGCGGCGTCTATCTGCACATCCATGGCGGCGGCTGGACCTGGGGCACTGCGGACGAGCAGGACCCCTGGCTCGACCGGCTCGCGGACAGGTGCGGCCTCGCAGTGGTCTCGGTCGAGTACCGCCTAGCGCCCGAAAATTCTTATCCGGCCCCTCTCGACGATTGCGAGGCGGCGGCCCTCTGGGTGATCCGGGAGATGGAGAGCCGGTTCGGCACCTCGCGCCTGTTCATCGGCGGCGAGTCGGCCGGTGCGCATCTCTCCGCATTGACCATTCTGCGCCTCCGCGACAGGCATGGCCTGACCCCATTCCGGGGCGCCAACCTCTTCGCGGGCTGCTACGACCTGAGCCTGACGCCGAGCGTGAGGAACTGGGGCAGCGAGCGGCTGATCCTCAACACCAGCGACGTGACGGCGATGGCGAACAATCTGTGCGGATCCCATGCGGACCGGCGCAGCCCCGATGTCTCGCCGCTTTATGCCGACCTCAATGGGCTGCCGCCTGCGCTGTTCTCCATCGGCACGAAGGATCTGCTGCTGGACGATACGCTCTTCATGGCATCGCGCTGGCTTGCTGCCGGCAACGCGACAGACCTCGCCGTCTGGCCCGGCGGCTGCCACGTGTTCATCCGCTTCGACAGCGCCCTGTCGGAGCAGGCGCTGTCGCGGATCGACGGATTTATCGAGGGGCTTTAATCGGCGCCTGCCGGGGAGGGGCGCTGGGTGACACCGATTTTCGACGCGGCGATGACCGCCTGCGTGCGGCTGTCGACACCGAGCTTATCGAGGATGGCCGAGACGTGGGCCTTCACGGTCGCTTCCGAGACGCCGAGCTCATAGGCGATCTGCTTGTTGAGCAGGCCTTCGGACAACATGGTCAGGACGCGGACCTGCTGCGGGGTCAGGGTGCCGAGGCGGCGAACGAGATCGGCGGTTTCCGCATCCTCCGAGGCCGAGAGGTCCACATCGGGCGGCGTCCAGGTGTCGCCCGCGAGCACCGCCTGGATGGCGCCGCCGATGCTGTCGATGTCGATGGATTTCGGGATGAAGCCGGACGCGCCGAAATCCATGGCACGCCGGATCACGGTCGGCTCTTCCGTTGCGGAGACGATCACGACCGGCAGTTCGGGATATTGGGCCCGGAGCGACATCAGGCCGGAAAAGCCCTGCACGCCTGGCATCGTCAGGTCGAGCAGGATCAGGTCGACATCCCGCTCCTGGGTCAGGGAGGCGTTCAGGTCATCCATGCCGCTCGCCTCGATCACCCGAGCCTGGGGCATGGTGGAGGCGACCGCCTGCCTCAAGGCCCCGCGAAACAACGGATGGTCATCGGCAATGATGATCGTGGTGGTTTGACTCTGCACGTTTCGTCTTCTCCCACGAGAACTTCCCTGAGCCTTAGCCGCATCCTTCACAGGATGGCAAGGCGGCAAACGTTGATCTCGGCTATTCTAAGGCAATCTGCGGGGGCGTCATGCCCAATCATGTGGATTAAGCTCCGATCAGGTGGAATATAAGGTCGCGGCGGTGGGGCCTGTCCCGGTGCTCGGCAAGGTAGATCCCCTGCCACGTTCCTAAGGTCATCCGGCTCTCCGCCACGGGAATGCTCAAGGACACTCCCGAGAGCACGGTCCGGATATGGGCCGGCATGTCGTCCGGACCCTCGGTTGTGTGGACATAGGCCGCGGTTCGAGGCGCCAGCCGGTCGAAGGCGGTCAGCAGGTCACGGCGGACATCCGGATCGGCATTCTCCTGAATCAGGAGCGAGGCCGAGGTGTGGCGGCAGAAGATCGTCAACAGGCCGCTCCGGATGCCGGTGCCGGACACCCAATCCGCCACCGCGTCGGTGATCTCGATGAAGCCCTGACCCCGCGTGCCGACGCTCAGCCGGCCGCTGGCCTGCCGGCCGATCTCGCCTTCGGACAGGGTTTCGATCCTCATCCCTTCTGCCTCTTCGCTTTCTTGTCCCGCAGGGGATAGACCTCCTCCTCGCCGCGCTCCAGGATCTTCTCCAGGGTCTCGATCCTGTCCGCCTCCGCGGCAGGCTTGTCCCACCGGATCCGGTTGATGCGGGGAAACCGCATGGCGACGCCGGATTTGTGCCGGGTCGAGCGCTGCAGCCCCTCGAAGGCGACCTCCAGCACGAGGCCCCGGTCCTTGCCGTATTCCACTTCCCGCACCGGGCCGAAGCGCTTGACCGTGTGGTTGCGGACAAAGCGGTCGAGCTTCACCAGCTCCTCGTCCGTGAAGCCGTGATAGGCCTTGCCGACCGGCACCAGCTCCTCGCCCCCAGGCCCGTCGCGCCAGACGCCGAATGTATAGTCGGAATAGAAGGACGAACGTTTTCCGTGGCCGCGCTGGCCGTACATCATCACGGCGTCCACGAGGTAGGGATCACGCTTCCACTTGTACCAGTAGCCTTTCGGGCGGCCGGGGAGATAGGCGCTGTCCGCCCGCTTCACCATGCAGCCCTCGATGGCGTCCGCATCGGGGCCGGCCCCGACGGAGGCCGGGTCGGCGCGGGCGGCGGCCAGATCCTCCCAGGTCGAGAAGGGCACCATGGGCGAGAGGTCGATGCGCGGATCGCCGATGCGGGCAACAAGGGCCTCCAGGCGCTTGCGCCGCTCGGCGAAGGGGAGGCCACGCAGGTCCTCCTCGCCCTCGAACAGGATGTCGTAGACACGCAAGTGAGCGGGGAACTCCGCGATGAGCTTGGGCGTCACGGCTTTCCGGTTCAGGCGCTGCTGGAGCACGTTGAAGCTCTGGACCCGGCCCTCGCGCACGATCAGCAATTCGCCGTCGATGGCGCCCTCGAAATTGAGCGCCTCCACGAGATCCGGAAAGGCTCGGGAAACGTCCTCGCCGGTGCGGGAATAGATCCGCTTGACCGGCCGCCCGTCGCTGCCGTTGCCGGCGGCGGCCTGGAGGCGGATGCCGTCCCATTTCCACTCGGCCAGGAACTCGGAGGCGTCGAGCTTGCCGAAATCATCGTCCTCCAGGGGATGCGAGAGCATGGATGGGCGGAAGGGCGCGGGATTGCCGGATTCAGGTCTTGGCCCGCGACCCTCGACCCAGGCGAAGAGATCGGCGTAAGGTGCCTCCAACCCGTGCCAGACCAGCTCGACCTCGTCCGGCTCGATCTCTCCGAGCTGGGCGACGGCCGTCTTGGCGAGCCGTGCCGAGACGCCGACGCGCAGCTCCCGGGTGATGAGCTTGATCAGCGCCCAACGTCCCGTCTCGTCCAGGGCGTCCATCCATTCGGCCACCCTGCCGGGCAGATCGCTCTTGCCGGTCGTCGCGAGGGTCTCGATCACTTCGGTGAGGGTCGGGACGTGAGGCGGCGGGTTGTTGTGGCCGATGGCCGGAGTGCCCGATGCGGGAGCCACGCTCTCATGCCCCGGCGAGGGCCAGATCAGCGCCACCGTCTCGGCCAGATCGCCCACATAGTGGTAGGACATGCGGAACAGCTCCGGGTCGGTCCGCTCCTCGACGAGGCCACGGATCAGGCCGGGCTTGGCCTCCTTGAACATGAGCGCGCCGGTCATGGCCGCGAGGGCATAGCCGCGTTCCGGGTCCGGGGTATGGCGGAAATAATCGGTCAGGAGTCGCAGCTTCGCGTTGCGGCGGGGCTCGTAGCCGAGGCGGTCGAGGAGGGCGGCGAAGCGGTTCATGCGGCGTCTCCCGCTTCCGTGGCGGCTGGAGCCTCCTCAGCCTCCTCGTCGCCGTAGCCCAGCATATGGAGCGGCCGTGCCCGGATGCCGTGGGTGGTGCACCAATGGACCAGGGCGTCCTCCTGCCCGTGCGTGACCCAGACCTCGCCGGCGCCGGTCTCACGGATCGTGCGGCACAGATCGTCCCAATCGGAATGGTCGGAGATCACCAGGGGCAGCTCGACGCCCTTCTGCCGGGCCCGCGCCCGCACCCGCATCCAGCCGGAGGCGAAGCAGGTGACCGGGTCGGGAAAGCGGCGGGACCACAGGTCCTGGATCGAGGAGGGCGGGCAGATCACGATGGCGCCGGCGAGCTTCGAACGCTCGGAGGCCACCACCTTCGGGGTCTCGCCCAAGGGGATTCCTTCCGACTTGTAGAACTCGGTCAGGCGCTCCATGGCCCCATGGAGATGGATCGGCCTGTCGTAGCCCTCCTCCCGCAGCAGCGCCATGACCCGCTGCGCCTTGCCGAGCGCATAGGCGCCGACGATATGGGCGCGCTCGGGGAACAGGGCGACGGATTCCAGGAGCTTGCGCACCTCGGCCCGCGTATCGGGGTGGCGGAAGACGGGCAAGCCGAAGGTCGCCTCGGTGATGAAGACGTCGCAGGGCACGACCTCGTAGGGCAGGCAGGTCGGGTCCGCGGCGCGCTTGTAGTCGCCCGAGACCACGACTCGTGTGCCCCCGGCCTCAATGGTGATTTGGGCCGAGCCCAGCACATGGCCGGCGGGCGTGAAGCGCACGGCCACGTCTCCGATGCGCAGGCTCTCGCCCAAAGGCGCCTCCTGCGTCGCGCCCGCGAAATCCTCGCCGTAGCGCACGGCCATGATGAGCAGGGTCTCCCGGGTCGCCAGGACCGACCGGTGCCCGGATCGCGCGTGATCCGAATGCCCGTGCGTGATCAGCGCCCGCTTCACGGGCCGCACCGGATCGATGTGAAAGTCGCCGAGGGGGCAATAGAGCCCTTGCGGGGTCTGGGTGAGAATATCGGTGGAACGCAGCGCCATGGGTTAAGAATATAGGGTTCGTCCGGTCGGTGTCAGGCTGAGGGATAATGCCGTGCTCGACGATGGGCTCCATCGGCGACCGGGCTGATTGGGGTTCCCGGCAGGATGGGCACCAGCACCTCGCCGCTGTCCTTCCCGCGCAAGCGGGAATCCAGAGCCGCGGAGAGTTCAGGAAGAAGCGAGCCGCGTCGTACTTCGTTCGGCATCGTCGCGGCTCTGGATCCCGGATCTGCGCTGA
Organism: Microvirga sp. 2MCAF35; assembly: GCF_052115545.1. NCBI lineage: Bacteria > Pseudomonadati > Pseudomonadota > Alphaproteobacteria > Hyphomicrobiales > Methylobacteriaceae > Microvirga > Microvirga sp. 2MCAF35. The sequence goes on along the minus strand of NZ_JBFRGW010000052.1, from coordinate 27 downwards.
CGCTTCGTCCGGGATGACGGGAAATAT
>NZ_JBFRGW010000051.1:0-26454 GCF_052115545.1 Microvirga sp. 2MCAF35 | reverse complement strand
ATAGCTAGCCTAACCAAGGATATTCCCATGATTTCGGGCACCGTGAAATTCTACAACGATCAAAAGGGCTTCGGCTTCATCCAGCCGGACGATGGCAGCAAGGACGTGTTCGTCCACGCCACCGCGCTCGAGCGCGCCGGCATCCGCGGTCTGCGCGAAGGCCAGAAGGTCTCCTTCGACACCGCCGAGGACCGCCGCTCCGGCAAGGTCGCCGTCAACAACATTCAAGCAGACTGAGAATGATACGGCGCACGCCATAGGTGCCGCCTCCGAAGCCGCTCCCCGGCGGAGCGGCTTTTTCTTTCAACACGCCATGATCCAATGGCCAAATTGGGTGCTGAAGCGATGTATACGTTTCGAAAAACTCCCGCCAAATCGGTGATGTTCGTCGTCGACTACGACGATGCACGCCGAGCCTATCTCTGGATAGACGATCTGGAGAAGGCCGCCAATGCACGCTCTGTCGAAGTGATGGCACGAGCCCGGCAGGAACAGGGAACTCTTCCTGAAGGCAACATCACCAGCATTCGACGTGTCCGATAACGATAGCGGACAGTCTTGGCGGATTTCATAAGATTGACAGGTGACATGAAGCACAAAGATTTCGGCGAGCGACTGCAGGCTTCCCAAAGCGCGAAGCAGGCCATGCTGGCAAAGTTCAGTCAGCGGCCCGGACCGGACGACCCGGCTGTTTCCGAACGGCGTGCCGCGCGCGCTGCCGTGAGCGCGGCACGCGATGTTCGCGTCGCCGAGCGAGAGGCAAAGCGTCTGGCCGAGGAGGCTCATCTCGCCAGGACCCGTGACGCTCAAGCAGCCGACCAGGCGGCGCAGGAACAACGCGCGGCAGCCGAAAAGGAAGCGAGCGATGCCAAGCACGAGGCGGAACGCAAGGCTGCCCGTGATGCTCGTTACGCCGCCCGCAAGGCACGGAAGTAATCAAGTCCGATCCTGATCACCCCCACTGCGAGGAGATTGAGTGATGTCTCACAAGTTCAAGGTCCGACAGATGGTTCGCCTGGCCCAGCCGGGATTCTCCGACGCCCGAGCAGGGGGAGCCAGCATTTACGAGGTTATACGGCTGATGCCGGCTGACCAGACCGGAGAAGTCTCGTACAGGATCAAGTCAGGAGCGGTCGAGAGAGCCGTTCGTGAAAGCGAGATCCGCGGCACATAGCTCTTCCGGATCGCGTCTTAACCGACCCGCCAGGCTATGCCGCGGTGAAATGAAACCCACCAATCGAGAATGGACATCCATTGCAAGTTCTAGTGCGCGACAACAATGTCGATCAGGCTTTGAGAGTTCTCAAGAAGAAGATGCAGCGGGAAGGCATCTTTCGCGAGATGAAGGCGCGCAAGTCCTACGAGAAGCCTTCTGAGCGCAAGACCCGTGAGAAAGCCGAAGCCGTGCGCCGTAGCCGCAAGCTGGCCCGCAAGCAGGCGATCCGGGAAGGATTGATCGCAGCTCCCAAGCCGAAGCCCCGTTTCTCCGGACCGCGCAAGCCCGTGGCGGCGTCCAATCCGAGTCCACGCACTGAAGCGACAGAGACGAAGATCTAGCGGAAGCGGATCAGCAGAGACGAAGACCTGTTCTCAGGCGGCAGGCGGCGCAGCATCGATCGGGCGCCCCTGCCTTCGCCATGCTCGAGGCGATCCAGCGACCACCATCCGAGAACTCACAGAAACAGTCCACGAGCCTGTCCGCCACTCGGCATGAACGTCAGGGTGCGGCTTTCGACGACTTACCCTTTGCCGCCAGAGCCGGCTGGTAGGGCCTCACCGAGAAGGTCTGAAGCCGCACGAGGGCGGCACTCAGGCGGGCAGCTTCCTCGTAGCGGGTCTCGTCATGCGGCGGCTGGTCCGTGCGGCCGCTGGCAAGCACCTCAGCCGTTGCGACGAGCCGACGGAGCGGCTTGGCGAGCCACACCGAGAACAGGTAGAGCAGGACGAGGCCGACCAGCGCACCGGCGCCGAGCATCCTCCAGAAGGCCTGCGCAATGGCTCTCGTGGGATCGAGCACCGTGTTCAGGTCCGCACGCACGATGAGGCCCCAGCCGAAGCTCGGCATATCCTTGAACCGGATCGAGGGAATGACGGCCGTCAGGTAGTCCTTGCCGTCCTGCCACCGTTCGCGAAGCGAAATCGACGTGCCCTGGCTTGCGGCGACGGCCGACCCTTCGGACAATCTAGTTTCCTTAAGCTCAGGCGGCCCCGAGAGGACCGCCCGGTCCCGGGAGACGAGAAGAACGTCGACTCCCTGTCCTCTCACCGCCTGGATGATGTCCCTGACCATGTTCCAGTCGAAATGCGCTCCGATGACGCCGACCACGGCGCCCTGTTCATTCCTGATCGGGGCAGAGAAATCGACGAAACGACGCGGCTCCTGCGTGGCGGGGAGAAGTTTTGCCAGAAGGACCGCCTCATGCACGTCGACGGCGGCCGGACCGTCGAGGCCCCGGCGGAACCACGGCCTCTCGGCAACGCTCGCACCCTCCAGCATGCCCTGCGAGGCGGCGAGGACCTTTCCCTGCACATCGGCTACACCGATCCAGGTATAACGTCGATCCACTTGGCTCAGAAGGGTGAACTGGCGGCGGACTTCCTCAGGGTCGTCCACGCGAACGACGCGCGCCATTCCCTCGACGTCCTGCCAGAGCTCGTGCATGCGCCGCCCGAGCTGGTCGGCAACGATCTCGCCGAGAAGCCGTAGACGCGCGCTGTTGGCGACCTCCGCGCGGCGCTGCATCGCATTCGTGAACATGGTGCCGGCCACAATGGCCGGCACGAGCATCAGCAAGGCGCCGACGACGAAGACGAGTGTTCTGATCCCCATGCGCATTCGTGCGCCCTCCTGTCTTGTGCCTAAAGCTGTTCCCACGTGCATGGCATCAGCTCTCTCCTGCGCTTGCTGCATCTTTTCACGCAAAAGATGCTCTAGCGCGACGCCAGGCTGCGCATCCAGCCTCTGACCATCTCGGGAAGGTCGCCCCGCCCGACGCCCGGCCTCGCATCCGCCGTATGAAGCTTGCGCAGGATCCCGTCGCGCTGCTCCGGCGTCGGACGCAGGGACAGGCGATAGCCGTCATTGGTTTCGCTCGAGATGCGGATGGCGACATCGCCCACATCCGCAAGAGTGATCGTCCCCAGGGCACCCAGGGCCAGCCCGGCCAGACCGCGGACGCGGGCATGATCGATCCCGAGTTCGAGCACCCAGGAGGGAAGTCTTTGCGTCCCGACGGCGATTGTGGCCAGCTCCACGTTCTCGCGCTGAGGGCGGTTGACGCGAGGCCGCTCGACGCAGACCAGCATGGTGATGGCAAGCACGATCAGATTGTAGATCGTCCAGAACAGGATGATCCGGATGCCATCTCCGGCCTTGAACACGTGGCTGAAATGATCCGGGAAGATCAGGGGCAGGAGAATTCCCAAAACCGTGAGGCCGAAGAGGATCGCGAAGGGCTTCATCATCGGCCATTGAACGATCGTCTTCGTCCGGTCGCCGCCCTTTGCCGTGACGCGGAACTTATGCGGTCCTTTGGTCAACAGCCCCATACCCACTGCGCGTGTGATGGGCCATGCGGCGATGAGCTGGGATACGTCGTTGAGCACGGGCCAGATCATGCCGTTGGAGATCCAGTTGAGCGTGATCAGAACGGCCGCGTAATACGGGAGATAGTACGAGACGACATCCGTCAGCGAGGCGTTCACGACGATGATGCCGAAGTACCAGTAGAGCAGCGGGCCGACGAGCGCGATGAGGCGGAACGGAAACGTCGTCGTCCAGAACATGGCCGAGTCGATGAGGCTCAGGCGCTGCATGAAGCGCAATCCGTTGGCGCCGAAGGGATTGTAGACGTTGCGCACGATCTCCATCATGCCCAGGCACCATCGCCCGCGCTGGACGACATATTCGTGCAGTCCTTCCGGGGCGAGGCCTTCGGTCAGGGCTTCGTTGAGGTAGACCGTCCGGTAGCCGTGGCTGTCGAGACGGATGGTCAGAAGGAAATCCTCCGTGACGCTCTGCGTCGGCAGGCCGCCGATCTGGCGCAATGCCGAAGCGCGCACCATCGAGGACGTTCCGCAGCACACCGCGATGCCCCATGCGTCGCGGGCAGGCTCCAGATGTTCGAAGAAGAAGCGCTGCTCGTCCGGATAGGCGGAGGCGATGTAGAGATTGTGCTGGATCGGATCGGGATTGAAGAAGTGCTGCGGCGTCTGGACGAGGCCGACCTTCGGATCGTGGAACAGGGCGACGACCCGGCGCACGAAATTGCGGTGCGGCACGAAATCCGCGTCGAGGACGGCGACGAAGTCGGGAGCGTCCTCATCCTTGAGGCGCTGCGTCAGCGTGTAGTTGATGTTGCCGGCCTTTGCGTGCTCGTTGGTGGGCCGCGTCCTGTGCTCGGCACCATAGCGGCGGCACAACTCGGTCAGCCATTCCCGGCGCCCGTCGTCGAGCACGAAGACGCGCAGGTTCGGATAGTCGCTCGCCTGCGCACCGGCCAGCGTGCGCTCGAGAACCTCCACCTCCTCGTTGTAGGTGGCAATGTAGAGGTCGACGCGCGGCGGAGTGCTGCCCCACCATGCGATGTTCCTGTCCGCCTCCTCATGCCGGTCCTTCCGACGGGTGAGGAACAGATAGGCCGTGGTCGATGACAGGAGAGCCAGGGCTTCGATCGCCACGAAGATCCACCCGGCAATGACATCGAAGGTGAGTCCGTCGACTGCCGGCGGCACCGTTTCCGTGATCCGCCAGATCATGTAGCGCCAGCCCAGCAGGGTCGTCAGGCCGAGCAGCAGGACGCGCATCCAGGTGCTCTTCTGCGTCGCCAGCGGCAGCAGCAGCAGGGCCAGGCCGATCACGATGGCCAGACCCGCGAGGCTCGACAGGGATTGGTCGAGGAGGAGCATCTAGAGGCCGAAATCCGTCAGTCGCTGCCGGATGCCGGCGAGTGGCCCGTCGATGAACACCACGCGGCCCGTGCGGCCGACGGCGCATGACAGGTCCGGGTCTCCCGCGAGCTCCGGAATGCTCAGGGCGACGTCGAACCGGGTCAGGTGCTCGGGGCTCGGGCCAATGGCGAGCGTGCTGTAGAGGCCCGCCGCCCCCGATCCGCCGAGGCGTGTGATGGTTCCCTGCATGACCCGGTCGCCGCCGATAAACCGGAACTGAGCCGGCATGCCGACGCGGAGGGTGGAATAGACCCGCTCGCTCACGCTGGCCGTGACCATGACGGCGGAGCAATCCACGAAGCGGACAAGATCCTGCCCCTGATTGACGTGCTCGCCGCTGCTGGCGAGGAAGTTCCAGACGATGCCCGGGTTCTGTACCGAGAGTTCCGCCGAGGTCAGGCGGTTGACCCGCACCCGCTCGGCCGCGATCTGCGTCGAGACCAGATTCAGGCGGTGGCTCACATTGTCGGCCTCCGCCTTGAGCTCGGCCAACCGGAGGTCGAATTCCCGGATGCGTTGAATCGAGAACGGCGCATCGTTGTACGAATGTCCGATGAAGACTCCGTTCTGGGCCGAGGAGAGTTCCGCGTTGAGATAAGTGATGCGCTCGCGGGTGCTGGCTATATCCTGTTTCGCGACGTCGTACTGAGCCTGGGCACGGTCCAGGGTGATGGCGGTCTGAACGCCACGGGAGTTCAGCTCCTTGGTCCGGTCCAGGGCGCTGTCCGCCTCGCGGAACCGAGCCTCCGCGGAGTTCACGGCCGTCTGCGCCTCGGCGATGCGGGATCGAATCTGGCGCACCCGCCCTTCCTGATAGCTCTTGGCTTGGGTGTCCAGGACCTTGCGGGCCTCGTCCACCGCCGAGGTCTGGGCGCGGAGCCGGGTGAGGTCCGCCTCGAGTGTGGAGCGGGTTCGTTCCAGGTCGATCAGGCGGGCATCGTCGAACTGGTTGTCGGTGATGCGCACCACCGCCTCTTCGGGCGAGACGTGGGCTCCGATGCTGCGCACGGAGAACTCGGCCAGCCCTTGAATGGGTGCCCGGAGCACGGTGGTGCGGGCATTGATCGTGGCATCGGCGCTGGTCCCCGAAAGGTACTCACCGACAACGACATAAAGCCCCCCAAGGAGCAGGAGTAACCCCAAGAGGATACGAACGAATTTCATAGGTTAGAGCTCGATCGGGACCTGAGACAAAGAGGCGACACTAACTTTTGCCCCTGGCTCCGACGAAGACGCAAACCCGTGTTCAGGCGAGGAGGCAGGTCGAAGACATAAGTCTCAGCCTGGCAGTTAGTTTCCGCTAGGCTGCCCCGAAAGGGGTATTTTAGAAACCCTCTATGTTGGACTGCGGGTGCGACGATGCGCTCTGTTCAGCGGACCGAAGGAACATGCTCGGGGCAAGGTTCCCCTTACAGAGGCTATCGGTGTGACGCAGCTGTGGTGATCAAGCACCGTCGGTCAGTCGTTCACCGCTGACGTATTTTGTGCTCGGGAATGTTGACCGCACGAATTCCCACGCTGCGACGAGGTGGCGACGCAGCGCCTCCTCCGCGCTGTCCGGATCGCGCGCCGCGATGGCATCGAAGATGGCTTCGTGCCCGGCATAGTTCATCTGGTCGATATCGGCCCCGCGCTTCATGGAACGCCAGTGCTGGATGAGCCATTCCACATAGGCTTTGTGCACGGCGGGATAAATCGGATTGCCCGGGATCCGATAGAGGACCGCATGGAAGGCGGCGTCGGTTTCGTCGAACTGAGATGAGTTGCCGATCGCCTGCCGATTGGCTTCCAGTGCGGCCCGGAGCTCTTCGATGTCGTCACGCCGGGCATGTCCGGCCGCCCACCGGGCCAACGCCGCTTCGAGGAAGATGCGGGACTCGAACAGGTTCCAGACCCCGTTGCGATCCACCACGAGGTGCCCGACGAGATTGCCGACCTTGTCGATCGCGATCTCGTAATCGGGCTTGCTTACGATGGGGCGATGTCCCAGGCGGGTCGTGACAAGCCCGCGATTGGCCAGCGACACGATGGCCTCCCTGACCGCCGACCGGCTCACGCCATAGCGCTGCATCAACTCCCGCTCGGCGGGCAGGCGATCGCCCTCCTGAAGATCGCCGGCCTGGATGATCCGCATGAGATCCTGCGCAACCGCATCCGAGCGACGTCCGGCTGGATCCCTGCTGAGCATCTCAATCCCAGGCCCCATGACCAACTCCCTCACCAGACTACCCGCGTCGACAGGCCTCTCAAAAGTGGAGACCTATCTGAATCGGCTAACATATGGTCCGACCAAATTCCAGTCTGCAGCGCAGCAACCGGGATAACGGAGGCTTTTAGGGCTGTCTAAGCGCAATAATATCTCCTTGACAGTCAATATTCCCCTGCTCCATCCTAGCTTCGGTCATACCAAACAGATCGGAAACCGACGCTTGGTGTGACGTTGCTCAGCCTGAGCAAGCTCGGAGGAAACACGAGTGACGCCATTTGCAGGCACGAACGAGCCAAGCTCCCCCGCTCCCCTTCAGGGAGCCTTTTTCAACGGGAGCCTGCGATGACGGCTTCGACCCTGACCCGTCACGCGGACAGCGTGGTTCACTACCAGATGTATATCGATGGAGCCTGGACCGACGGTCAGGCGCCTGGACGCCTGGAGGTGGAGAATCCGGCCAACGAATCGGTTTTCGCGACCGTTCCCGTCGGATCGGTGAACGACGCGACGGCCGCCCTCGAAGCCGCCAAGCGCGCCCAGCCAGCCTGGGCCGCTCTCCCGCCCATCGTGCGGGCAGGCTACATCTCCGACCTCGCAGCAGCGGTGAAACGGGACAAGGCGCATCTTGCCCGCATCGTGGTGCTCGAACAGGGAAAGCCCCTGAACCAGGCCGAGGGTGAGATCGACGCCGTCGTGACGTTCCTCACCTACGCGGCCGAGAACGCGCGGCGCATCGAAGGCGATCTTCTGCCGTCCGACCATCCAAACGAGGACGTCTGGATCCGCCGCTTGCCCTTCGGCGTGGTCGTCGGCCTGACGGCCTGGAACTACCCGGCGGCCTTGGCGGCCCGCAAGATCGGTCCTGCTCTTGTCGCCGGCAACACCATCGTGGTGAAGGGACATGAATCCACCCCCCTGTCGGCCATCGAGATCGCCCGGCTCGCCCATGAGGTCGGGCTGCCGAAAGGCGTGCTCAACGTGGTCACTGGCGACGGGCGCACCGTCGGCGATGCCCTCGTGCGCTCGCCCCTGAGCGATCTCATCACCATGACGGGCAGCGTCCGGGCGGGGCGGGAGATCTACACCGCAGGTGCGCAGGATCTGAAGGTCGTGCGGCTGGAACTGGGCGGCAAGGCGCCGTTCATCGTCCTTGACGATGCCGATATCGACGCGGCCGTCGAGGCCGCGATCATCTCGCGTTTCACGAATTGCGGCCAGGTCTGCACCTGCAACGAGCGCATGTATCTGCACAAGGCCATTGCCGAGCCCTTTCTCGACAAGTTCGTCGCGCGGGTGAAGGCCCTGAAGCTCGCCGATCCCATGACCAATCCGGACATGGGGCCGAAGGTGAACCGGCCCGAGGTCGACAAGGTCGAGGAGATCGTCAACGAGGCGATGGCGGCGGGCGCCGAGGTGCTCGCCGGCGGACACCGGCTGACGGAAGGCGAGTTCGCCCGCGGCCACTGGTTCGAACCGACCGTGCTACGGGTCGACAGCAACCGGGCGCCGGTGATGCAGCGGGAGATCTTCGGCCCCGTGGCGCCGGTGATGACGGTCGACAGCTTCGAGCAGGCGCTCACCTTCGCGAACGACACGAGCTACGGCCTGTCGGCTTACGTCTACACGAACGACCTGCGCCGGGTCATGCGCCTGTCGCGCGAGCTTTCGTTCGGCGAGCTCTACGTCAACCGCCCCTGCGGCGAGCTCGTCCAGGGCTTCCACACGGGCTGGAAGCATTCGGGCCTCGGCGGCGAGGACGGCAAATACGGTTTCGACGGCTACCTGCGAAAGCAGACCACGTATGTCCGTTGGTGACGCCCCGCAGCCCTGAACGGCTGCGGCAATACACGAAAGAACCCCGGCAAAGGGGCGAAAATCATCATGGAGGAAAACGATGCTGAGAAGAACATTCCTTGCACTCGCCACCAGTGTGGCGGCCCTTGGTCTCGGCCTTGGCGGCGTGTCGGCGCAGGAACTGCCTAAACTGAAGCAGAAGGACAAGTACAAGGTCGGCTTCGCGCAGACCGAGTCGAACAACCCCTGGCGCATCGCCCAGACGGAGAGCATGAAGGCCGAAGCCGCGAAGCTCGGGCATCAGCTCGTCTACACGGATGCTGCCGGCTCCGCCGCCAAGCAGGTCGCCGACGTCAACTCGATGATCGCCCAGGGTGTCGACCTGATCTTCCTCGCCCCGCGCGAGGAGAAGCCGCTCATTCCGGCCGTGATGGCAGCCAAGAAGGCAGGCATTCCGGTCGTCCTGCTCGACCGCAACGTGGACCAGAGCCTCGCCAAGGCGGGCCGGGACTACGTCACCTTCATCGGCTCTGACTTCGTCGACGAAGGCAAGCGCGCGGCCGAGGCCCTGACCAAGGCGGTGGACGGCAAGGCCACGATCATCCAGCTCGAGGGCACCACGGGCTCCTCGCCGGCCAACGACCGCCGCAAGGGCTTCGAGGATTACATCAAGGCCCAGCCCGGCATGAAGATCGTGGCGTCCCAGTCCGGCGACTTCGCCCGCGACAAGGGCCGTCAGGTCGCCGAGACGCTGCTGCAGGCCCATCCCGATGCAACGGCCATCTATGCGCATAACGACGAGATGGCGATCGGCGCGATCGCGGCTCTCGAGGCCGCCGGCAAGAAGCCCGGCAAGGACGTGATCGTCGTCTCCGTCGACGGCACGCGCGATGCGCTGCAGGCCATCGTCGACGGCAAGATGCTCGCGACCGTCGAGTGCAATCCGAAGTTCGGGCCGAAGGCCTTCGAGACCTTGGCTCGCTATGCCAAGGGCGAGCAGATCCAGCCCTGGGTGGTGAACACCGACCGCTTCTTTGACAAGTCGAACGCGGCCCAGCTCATCGGCGACGCATACTGAACGCCAAGGCGCTGCCTGACGATGCGGGCAGCGCCTTTTCGCTTGGCTGAACGGACAATCGGAACTTTCATGGCGCCGCTCCTCACCATGCACGGCATCGACAAGCGCTTCGCCGGCATTCCAGCCCTGCGCGCAGCCGATCTCGTGGTCGAGAAAGGCGAGGTTCATGCGCTGATCGGCCAGAACGGCGCCGGCAAGTCGACCATGATCAAGATCCTGACCGGCTACTACAGGAAGGATGCCGGCGAGATTCTGTTCGACGGAAACCCCGTCGCGTTCTCATCCCCGCAGGAAGCTCAGCGTGCCGGCATCAGCACGATCTACCAGGAGATCAACCTGGTCCCCTACCGGTCCGTGACCGAGAACATCTGCCTCGGCCGGGAGAAGCGCCGTTTCGGCCTTCTCGACTGGCCTGCCATGCATGCGGAAGCACGCGCCCTCCTTGCACGCTTCAACATCGACATCGACGTGCATCGCCCGCTCATGGTCTATCCGACCGCCGTGCAGCAGATGGTCGCCATCGCCCGCGCGATCGGGTTCGATGCCAAGCTCGTCATCATGGACGAGCCCACCTCCTCCCTGGATGAGCGCGAGGTCGACGTCCTGTTCGGCGTCATCCGCCAGCTCAAGGCGGCCGGCGTCTCGGTGATCTTCGTCAGCCACAAGCTCGACGAGCTCTACGCCGTCTGCGACTGCGTCACCATCATGCGCGACGGCCGCACCGTGCAGGTCGCCCCGATGAACCAGCTGTCGCGGCTCGATCTCGTCACCTCCATGCTGGGACGCGAACTCACCCAGGTTCTGCAGGAACCGCACGATGCGGATTCATCGGAAGTCGATGGTCGCAAGACGGTTCTGACGGTCCGCAATCTCGCCGTCGGGCGCAAGGTCCACGATGTCGGCTTCGAGGTTCGCTCCGGCGAGATCGTTGGGCTCGCCGGCTTGCTCGGGGCAGGCCGGACGGAATCGGTTCGCGCAGTCTACGGAGCCGACCGGCCGGATTCCGGGACGATCGTTTTCGCCGGACAGGAGAACGCCATCGCCACCCCGTCCGACGCCATCCGGGCCGGCATGGGCTTCTGCTCGGAAGACCGCAAGCTCGACGGCATCATCCCCGACATGTCGGTGCGCGAGAACCTCACGCTGGCCCTCATGCCGCACTTGGCACGACGCGGCATCGTGGACGAGGCCCGCAGCCGCGAGATCGTAGCCCGCTTCATCAAGCGCTTAGGGATTCGCTGCTCGGGGCCGGAACAGCGGATCCGTGAACTCTCGGGCGGCAACCAGCAGAAGGTGCTGCTGGCGCGCTGGCTTTGCATGAATCCCAAACTTCTCATCCTCGACGAGCCGACGCGCGGCATCGACGTGGGCGCCAAGGCCGAAATCCTCGGCCTGATCCGGGAGCTGGCCGGTCAGGGTCTCGGTGTTCTGATGATTTCCTCGGAACTGGAGGAGGTGGTGGAGGCCGCAAGCCGCATCTTCGTTCTCCGCGACGGCCACACGGCCGCGGAACTGAAGGGCGAGGCCGTGACCGAGCAGAGCGTCATGGCCGCCATGGCTCACGGACATGAGAGCGCCCAGGAGGCCGCTCATGGCTGAAACCGCCACGACGGTCCCGTCGGCGCAAAGGGCTCCCCGCCTCGATCTCAGGACCCTGCTGACGCGCCATGGGGCCTGGATCGCCCTGGCTCTCCTGATCCTGGTCAACCTCGCCATCACACCGAACTTCGCCACCTGGCAGACGCTCAACGTCAACCTGACCCAGGTCTGCACCATCGTGATCGTCGGGGTCGGCATGACCCTCGTGATCGCCACCGGTGGCATCGATCTGTCCGTCGGCGCCCTCATGGCGATTGCCGGAGCGCTGGCGCCGCTGATCTTTCTCGGCAAGCTCTTTCCCCTGCCCCACCCGGCCGTCGGCATCGCGCTTGCCTTCGTCCTGCCGGTTCTCGTGACGGGAGCGCTCGGCTGGTTCAACGGGTGGCTGGTGACGCGCCTGCGGATCCAGCCGATCATCGCGACGCTCGTGCTCTTCATTGCCGGGCGTGGCATCGCCCAGGTCTTCACCAACGGCAATCTTCAGGTCTTCAACCTGCCGAGTTTTCAGTTCATCGGCCTCGGACGCGTCTTCGGCGTTCCCTTCCAGGCCATCCTGATGATCGTCGTCGTCGCATTCGCCGCCTGGATGCTCCGGCGAACCGTGTTCGGCAGGCAGATCCTGGCGATCGGCGGCAACGAACGCGCGGCCCGGCTCGCCGGCATCCCCGTCACCTCCGTGAAGCAGCGGGTCTATATGATCAGCGGGCTTCTGTCCGGGATCGCCGGTCTCATCGTGATCGCCCGCAACTCCGCCGCCGACGCCAATCTCGTCGGCCTCGGCATGGAGCTCGATGCCATCGCGGCCGTGGCCGTGGGCGGCACGCTGCTCACCGGCGGGCGGGCGACGGTGATCGGCACGCTCGTCGGCGCCCTCATCATCCAGCTCGTCCGCTACACGCTTCTCGCCAACGGCGTTCCGGATGCGGCCGCTCTCGTGGCGAAAGCCGTCATCATCGTTCTGGCCGTCTGGCTGCAGCGTCAGAGCCATCGCTGAGGTCGCCGATGAATTCCACCTCCCTCAAGCTGTTTCAGGGCATCGGCCGCTACGGGGTTCTTCTCGCGCTCCTGGCGCTCATCGTGTTCGGCTGGCTTCGGTACGACAACTTCCTCGGCACCTTCAACGTGCTGTCGGTCCTGCGCTACAACAGCATGTTCGCGCTGGTCGCGCTGGGAATGTGCTTCGTCATCATCACGGGCGGCATCGACCTCTCGGTCGGGTCCACGGCAGCGCTCGGCAGCGTCGTCTCCGCCATGCTCTCCCCCTATGGAATCCTGCCGGGCCTCCTCGGCGGACTGGCCGCGGGGCTGGCAATCGGCGCCTGCAATGCGCTTATCATCACCCGGCTCAACATCCTGCCCTTCATCACGACGCTCGCCACCATGCTGGCGGCGAGCGGATGCGCGCTGCTGCTGGCGGAGAACCAATCCGTCTCGGTCTCGTATGAATCGGGCTTCACCGAACTTGGCCAGGGGGATTTCCTCGGCTTTCCCATTCCGGCCTGGATCGCGCTGATCGCCTACCTCCTCGGCTCTCTCATCCTCAATCTGACCTCCTTCGGCCGTACCGTCCTGGCCATCGGCGGGAACGAGGATGCGGCACGGCTCATGGGCCTGCCCGCGAACCGGGTGAAGGCGCTCGTATATCTGGCAAGCGGCGGTCTCGCGGGTCTTGCGGGCGTGATCCTCGCGGCCCAGTTCGGCGCGGGCCAGCCCATCGAGGGCGTCGGCTGGGAACTCTTCGCCATCGCGGCCGTCGTCGTGGGCGGCACACTGCTCACGGGCGGCGTCGGCTCCGTCGGATCGACTCTCGCCGGCGTGCTCCTGCTGGGTCTCATCTTCAACATTCTCAATTTCGAGAACGGCCTCGGCTGGATCAGTCTCTCCGCCTATTGGCAATCCGTGATCCGTGGCGCGTTCCTGTTGCTCGTCGTCGCCATCCAGGCGCGTCTGAGCATGCGCACCGAGGAGCCCGCGTGAGGGCCGGCACCGTATTCGACACTTAAGCGAACGAAGGACGTCCATGCCCCGGATCACCTCCATCGAACCCGGCTTCTACCGCATCCCGCTGCCGAGCGTTCTGACCGATTCCATGCACGGCGAGATGCGGGCTTTTGAGCTCAACACCGTGCGCATCCGCGATGCCGACGGGGCGGAGGGTGTCGGCTATACCTTCACGGTCGGGCGCAACGGCGCCGCCATCGACACGATCCTCGCCCGCGAGTTGCCCGAGATCATGGACGGCGAGGAGGCCGACGAGATCGAGCGCCTCTGGCACAAAGCCTGGTGGGCGCTCCACTACGGCGGCCGTGGCGGCCCGACTGTCCTGGCGCTCTCGGCCTTCGATATGGCCCTGTGGGACCTCAAGGCGAAGCGCGCTAACCTGCCGCTCTGGAAGGCCCTCGGCGGATATGACGCCAATGTGCCCTGCTATGCGGGCGGTATCGATCTCGAGCTGCCTCTCGACAAGCTCCTGCGCCAGACGGACGACAATCTCGGCAAGGGCTTCCGCGCCATCAAGATGAAGGTGGGCCGCGCCAACCTGTTCGAGGATGTGGACCGCGTGCGGGCGATGCGCGAGCATCTGGGCGAGGGCTTCCCACTGATGGTGGACGCCAACATGAAGTGGAGCGTCGACGGCGCGATCCGCGCCGCGAGGGCCCTTCAGCCCTTCGACCTCACCTGGCTCGAGGAGCCGACCATTCCCGACGATCCGGCAGGCCACGCCCGCATCGTGCGCGAGGGCGGGCTGCCGATCGCGGCGGGCGAAAATCTGCGCACACTCTGGGAGTTCAAGCTCTACGTGGCCGGCGGCGGCGTGACCTATCCGGAGCCGGACGTCACCAATTGCGGCGGCGTGACCCCGTTCATGAAAATCGCCCATCTGGCTGAGGCCTTCAACATGCCGGTGACGAGCCATGGCGCACATGACGTGACCGTCCATCTCCTCGCCGCCTGCCCGAACCGCTCCTACCTCGAAGCCCATGGTTTCGGGCTCGAACGCTACATCGCCGAGCCTCTCACGATTCAGGAGGGCTTTGCTCTGGCGCCGGACCGGCCGGGCCACGGCATCGCGTTCGACTGGAAGGGCCTCGAAACGATCAGGGCGTAACAGGTGAAACCATGACAGAGCGTTTCGACTACATCATCGTCGGCGGCGGCTCTTCGGGATCCGTAGCCGCCGCGCGGCTGGTGAATGAAGGCAGGCGCGTGCTGCTGCTCGAAGGCGGTTATTCCCACCGTCATCCGCTCCTGGACATGCCGCCCGGCATCTTCAAGATGATCAACGGCAGCAAATACATGCGGTATCACCACACGGTCCCGCAGGAGCATCTGGATGGGCGGATCCACGATATTCCGCAGGCCAACGTTCTTGGCGGCGGCTCCTCGGTCAACGCGCAGGTCTATATGCGCGGCCGTCCATCCGATTACGACGAGTGGCATGAGATGCTGCACGGGGAGAACGATTATCCCGGCTGGAGCTGGGCCGACGTCCTGCCCCACTTTCGCACCATGGAGGGCAACAACAGGTTCTACAACGAGCTGCATGGCGCCGACGGCCCGCTGCTCGTCTCCGATCCGGGGCACATCAACGACATGTCCCGCTGGTTCGTCCAGGCCATCCAGGCTTTGGGCGAGCCGCTCAACCCGGACTTCAACGGACCGACGCAAAGAGGTGTCGGGTTCTATCAGTTCATGAACCGGCGCGGCAGGCGCAGCAGTGCCGCCTATGCCTTCCTGGCCCCGCTCGCGGACAACCCGAACCTCGTCATCCGGCTCCGGTCGCGGGTGCGCAGGATCGAGATCGAGAACGGGCGTGCGGTGGGTGTCACCTATCGCGACGCCCACGGCGCCGACCACAAGGTCTTCGCGGACGGCGAAGTGATCGTCGCGTCCGGTGCGCTCGTCACGCCGCAGCTCCTGATGCTGTCCGGAATCGGACCCGCCGATCAACTGCGGGAGCACGGGATCGCCTGCATTGCCGACCTGCCCGGCATCGGCGAGAACCTGATCGATCATCCGGAAGTGCCACTCATCGCCAAGGCGAACGGACCCTACGGCTATTACAAGCAGGGCGTGGGTTGGCGGATGCTGCTCAACGGCCTTCATTTCCGGCTCTTCGGATCGGGCCCGATCCTCTCGGCCGGCGTCGAGGCCGGTGCCTTCGTCAATCCGGCCGACCCGAACGCGGAACCCACGATCCAGGCCTTCTGCGTGCCGATCATCTATCTCGACCGCGATACGCTCGGCCTTGTCGACGACACCTATGGACTGACGATCACGACCGTGGTGGTGAAGCCGAAATCGCGCGGCTATGTCCGCCTGCGCTCCGGCAACCCGGACGACATGCCGCTCGTCTCGCCTAATCTGCTCAAACATCCCGATGATGCCCGGGCGATGATCGACGGCCAGCGTTTCTTCATTCGCGCCTTCCGGACAACCCCCTTGAAGGAGCGGATCGAGCGTATCTCCATCCCCGATCCGACCGATCTCAGCGACGAGGCGATCATGAAGCATTGTCGCCGCTTCGTGAAAACGAACTATCACCCGAGCGGCACGTGCCGGATGGGGACGGCCAGCGATCCGATGGCCGTGCTCGATTCCAGGCTTCGGGTGCGCGGCATCGAGAACCTGCGCGTCTGCGACCTTTCGGCCATGCCCAATATCAATGCGGGCAACACCAATGCCCCCGCCATGATGCTGGGAAGCCGCTGCGCCGAACTCCTCACGGGCCGCGCCACGACGAGCACGTCCCAATTCGGCCCGCGCCTGTCCGAACAGGGCGACATGAGCGTCGCCAGTTTGAGCTGAAGGTCCTTCGAGCGTCCCCGAGACATGATCACGTTCGATCGGGCCCTTAAGAAGGTGAAGACGCCCCGGGAATATCTGTTGGACTCGCGTGCCGGCGCGCTCTGCGCGGGCGCAGCCCCTCCTGCGTGGTGCTGACGGAGGCGAACGATCATGCCGGTCTGCGGCGACGATACGGGATGTGCAGTTCGACGACCCTTGGAAACGCGTCGGTGCCCCCTGCCTTCCAGCTGAGATGCTGAAGCCCAAAAGCAAAAAGGCCCGACGTATGGATCACCCGTGCATCACCACGAGCGCCATCACTCCGGACCTAATGTGCTGATTTTAAATGCCGATCCTAAGAAAGGATGGTGCCCAGGAGAGGATTGTCTCTTACGGGCCTGCAACCGAGGTAAAATAAGGCTTTTGAGGACTGCCTACTGGAGGCGTTTGTACCACCTCCTTGGACTACCGTCGAGCGTGAGTAGCGAAGCTTAGCGGCGACCTTCACCTATCTCAGCGAGTAGTTGAGCTTTCGTTTCGGTGTCGATCTGATTCCATGGCACACCGCTTATAGCGCTATGTAGACCCCAGAGCGCATTGAGGTTCACGCCCCTCGGATTCCAGTGTTTCAGACGGCAGTAGACGGCAACGGCCCCAAGCGACCGGAGATCAGCTTCGGTCCGAACATCGATCTCCGCGAGCCAGCGGGCCGTTACCGGACCAAGGCCAGGAAGGAGGTGGATAGGACGGTTTCCAGCATTGTCAGACATTCCAGCCTTCTCTCCGTAATCGCGCGTGATAATCGTCAAGCGTTCGGCCAGGCTCCGGTCGAAAGACTTCATCCATGACCGTCAGGGACCGAATGCGGTCAATCCGAAATGCTCGAAAATCAGACCGCGTTTCGCACCAAGCAGTCAGCGTCCAAGCATGCCCCCAGGCTTCCAAGCTCAATGGACGGACCAGCCGGTCAGTTTTGTCACCGCTGCTGCCTTCATATGACAGCCGGACCTTCTGCCGCCCCCGAACCGCTTTCCGCAGCAGGCCGAGCATGTCCTTCTCGGTGTCCGTAAGGCGCATGGCATACGTGCGCAGCTCACGCCGCTCCAATTCATCCTGGCGGTCGTTGGGCAGTACCGCCTTGATCTTGACCAAGGCTTCCTGCGCCGCGCTGGCTAGCTCACCATCGCCCCAGGCCAGTACGAATCGGATGCCAAGCTGGAGCGCCTGCAATTCCGTGGCAGAAAACGTGAGCGGCGGCAGGAGGAACGGCACGCGGATCACGTACCCGATACCGCGTTCACCTTCGATGGGAACGCCCGAGGCAACCAGGGCATCAATATCCCGGTAAACAGTGCGGACCGACACTTCGAGCTGGTCGGCGATCTCCTGCGCGGTTCGCAACCGTCCGCCTCGGAGCATCTGCACTATGTCGAAGAGTCGATCCGCCCGGCGCATGGGTGTTAGCTGGATACGGTTATGGTGTGATGAGCCATCTTCGCGGATGCCATATCGATCATCCCGCAGAAAGGTTGTGCTGCGGGAACGGTGTGGAATGTCTCTGCGGCATGCTTGGCGCTAGCGGCATCCTGCCATTCGACTAAGTCTATCCAGGTGCTATCTTGGGTTTTCACCAAGCGTCTTGCGATGAAGCCGGGCATTGCCTTTGCAACGGCACCAGCATCCTCAGCAGCTTGGAGAAATGCGGTTTCGTTGGTGCCGGGAAGGAGAGCGAAGGTTACGGTCTCAAGGACACGGGAAGTCATGGTTGTTTTCCTTGTGCGGGTTGTTAAGGCCCGCACCGATAGGACAACCCAACTGACACCGTTATGTCAGTTGCCGCAAGGCCAAAGGTATTCTGACCACCAAACTTAAGGACTGTGCCATGAAAGTTCGGGGCTCTCAGAAATTTATGTATTATATTTCAATGTGTTAGAGTAGATGATTCGTCTAACGCGACCCTCCTGGGCTTTAGCTCCGCCTTGGCCTGAGGCGGAGCCCTGATAGATGTAGCTTACTGCTTACAGTTGCCTGCGTGGAGATCGCGCTGACCATTCCGATTGATGAAGAAGATCCAGCAGTCCGTGTAGTCGTTATCGAAGAACGGCGGTGTGCGGTGTCCTGAGCGGATCGGCCCGATCACATGGTGGATGAAGTCGCTGATGAATTCTGCCTGAACGTCCTTACGAGCCTCGCCCCGGCTCTCCGCCATGAAACGCTCATACTCGGACAGCCAGAATTTCGCTTCGGACTTACGGGCCTTCGGGTTCGTCGCCCGCCAGAGCAGATAGGCTTCGATGTCTGCCTGCTCATCAGGGCGCTTATAGTCCGTATAGTCAGGCACATAGCCTGTGGCTCCTGGCTGCGCGGGCTCAGGGTAGGGCCACTGTCCATCTGCCTTTTCAGCCGCCCCTACCTTGGGAGGTGAATTTGAAGAGGCCGCTTCCGCAGGGAGGCCAAGACAAAGCGCCAGTCCAAACAGCGCTGCTGAGATGAGGGTGGAAGATTGTTTTGGGCTGTGAAGTTCCATTTGGTCCTCAAGGAGGTTTGAGTTTTATTGCGTGAGCGCTTTAGGCAGCCGCTCTTGGAGCACTCTCGGGCTTCGTTCTGGCCTCAGTCAGCTTTGTGAGGCTGAGTTCAATTTCACCGTCGATGAGGTGCCAATCGCAGTAACGGCGATAGAGAGCCCTTGCATGTTCAGCTTCGCCAGCGCTTGCCATGGCTTCGATGACCTGTTCCAGAGTGAAGCCGTCAAAGCCTGCATGCCGGTCGGTTAGCTGGTTGAGCTGACAGCGGTAGCCTCCGATGGCGTTCTGGACCTGGTAATTGAGGTCTGGGCCAATGACGATGAGGCGTCCTTCGTCATAGAGCTTGTTGGCGAGCATAGAGTGGGCCAGGAGATGCTCGCGCCAGAGCTGTTGCAGAGGGTTGGTTCGGAGAGCCTGGCTTTCAGGGTCGATGAAGAGCCCGGATGAGGAGGCAAGATCATCGTAGCGTGGCCTCATTCGAGGGACAGGCTCCTGCATGGTTTCCGCGTATTTGATCTCGATGGCGATGAAGCCGGTCTGGCCGCTCGCTCTTTCATAGATGATGAGGGCGTCGAAAGCGGTCCCGTCATTTGTGAAGGTTGCAGATCCTCGTCCAGGGGAATGCTCGAACCAGACGGCGCGTACCTTGGCATCGTGAAGGTCCGGGATGAGGTTCTGGATTGTGCGGGTTGCAAGTGCCAGGTCGAGGCTCAGGGGCCCGAGCAGGTTGAAGGTCAGAGGCATGGATGAGAGCAGGTTGGTCCAGAGCCGGTCCTCGTCGATGAGGGCTCCAATTTCCCGGTATGCGACCTCTTTGTGGGTCAGGTGCGCGATAGAGGGTGAGAGGAAGTTTGCTCCGGCAAGACCGGCTGCTGCCGTAATGCGAGAGCCCAACTTCTTACGCTTGCCTTCCGATGAGATGTAGGTGCCGAGCGGAAGGCCTTTGTCCTCGCGCCAGAGCGCCTGCAAGAGCCTAGCGCAAGATCGGAAACGGTCGTCGTAGGGTTCGGCGACGTGATGGGCGCGAAGGATCTGTTCGGGGATGAGGGGTAAACGGTCGAGTGGGACGAGAC
Organism: Microvirga sp. 2MCAF35; assembly: GCF_052115545.1. NCBI lineage: Bacteria > Pseudomonadati > Pseudomonadota > Alphaproteobacteria > Hyphomicrobiales > Methylobacteriaceae > Microvirga > Microvirga sp. 2MCAF35. The sequence continues at coordinate 6,438 of NZ_JBFRGW010000051.1, read as the reverse complement.
TGACATCGTTCATAGGGAAGACTCCGTTTTCAGTTCCCTATTCGGATGAGGGTCTTCGAAGGTAACAGGATCGGAGTCTGAAAGCTGCGGTGCCTGAGCGGCCCGCTTTATAGTCACACTGCCCCCAGGCGCAGAGAGAGAAGAGGGTTTGTGTTGCTGGCCGTTTCCACTTGAAGCTCAGAGAGATTGTTATCTCTTAGTATATTTATCTTTCCAGCGGATGAGGTGTTTGAAAAACTGTGTTTCCGCGTAGCTTAATTCCCATATAGTGCCACATCCCCATGTTACTTACTCTGTTTAATTTTCTAGGTCAGACCCGAAAATTTTTCGGAAACCTTTCATGAGGGAGGAAGGCGGTTTGGCACCGGTCATTCGCAGGCTATTGATTTTTCCCTGATGCCTAGCTTGTCGATTAAGCCCGTCTCTTCCTTGAAATTGAAGTAGAACTTGATCCCGTGTATTTCGAATGCGAGTTCTTCATCCTGAAGCTCGAATTTTGTCACTGGGTAAGCATCCAGTAGTACGACTTTGTCAGTGACAATCACTAGCATGGGATTCTCGCCCGAGAACCAGCAGCGCATTGCTAGATTACTCCGCTTGCCCGAGCGCATCTGATCGAGAAGATTCGAAGAGTCCTTAGGCGCTTCACCCTGCGTTGGAGACTGGCCACTGCCAGACCCTTGTTTCGCGGCATCAGACCCTTCGGGATTTTTGAACATGTACCCTATCGAGACGTAGTCTTTCTCCTTGGAATGTTTGATGAGGAGCCATGCGTCGCCTACAGGTCTATTAGCTAGTTTCAGTGCCGTCGTTTGACCGTTCGCGTCTGTGTCCGTTTCGATATCGGAATAGTACGCACTCATAGAGCTGCGCTTACGTATGGTTTCGTGAACGGTCTCATCGTACGGCGACCCAATCACGAGACAGATTTGATCAGTTGGCCGTGTGGCAAGATGGATTGTGGTCTCTTGGTTTATTTCATAGGACCGCATGCGGTAGCCGTCCGCTGACTGAGTGTCCTGCAAGAGCTTGTAACGCTGCTTGAGGAGGTCCGCATCAATGAATAGGCAGTCCCGCGAGGCCAGCATCGTGAGCTCATCCATACGCTTGCTTGGAGCTGCCGTTGCGAGTGGGGCGAAGAGGGCCGAGGCTAGGGTTATTGCAGCCGCTAGCTTTGACTTCATGAAAAGAGTGCCCATAGACTCGCCCCTGTAAATCATATTATCAGATTTTCTGGTAATCAGCTTAAGCGTTTACCTGATTGCTCGGTCAAGATCCATTCGGCCGAGCAATGGGAAAATCCACACATACTGCCCGCTACCGTCGCTTAGTCTCTTTAATCGTGGAGGCTCGCCTCAAGGCCAAGCTGACCCAGGGACAAGTGGCTGAGAAACTTGGTAAGTTCCAGTCTCAGATTGCCAGCATTGAAAGTGGCGGCAGGCGTATCGACTTAGTCGAATTTCTGGATCTATGCGAGGCGATTGGGCTTGATCCGCTGGAGGCCGTCCAGATCGTCCGGAATACAGCCGAGGCTGACTTGAAGTAACTCTCTTACTCACTAAGCTGTATGGCAGTGAAGAGAGGTCTACGGCATGGATCGGGAAGATAGCTATCTGGATTTCCTGAAAGAACTCGCTGAAATGTCCAGAGCTGAGCGAGAGCCCATACTCTGTCGTGATATGAGCCTGAAAGAGGAGTTCGAGGAGTGGCTTCCTGGCTTTCGGGCGACACAACAGAGACTGGCGAATTCACAGACAACCCGCTCAATTCAGCCGTTGGCTGACAGAGACTTCCTCACTGCTGAGGATTTCAAGAAGCTCTATACCGCCATCGTTAATGCGAATTTTGACGGGATTTCCTTGACGAATCTCTTGTCCATTAACTGGAACATGCTTGGATGCGACAGAAAATCAGCGTCCAACCACTTCAGCGCTCTACGCAGCAGAACCCAATGGTGGATGAGGGATAACCAACTCGGTTGGCACGGCATCTATGTCTGGGAAAATCCATCGGACATTTTGAACTGCCATCTTCTTTTTCACCTGCCTCCTACTCGTCGAGGTCCCGATAAGAGGAGAAAGGGCTACGACAAGCGGGAGCGCGGTTTCCGTCCATGGCTGGAGAGGACCATATGCGACTTGCTGGATGTACCGACGCTTCCTAATGGAAGTGTCGATCTACAGTGCCGGAATGAGGAAGCGTTAGACGCCCAGTGGCACTGGTTCCGTTACATGATGAAGGGGTTAGACCCAGACGCATGGGTCCGAGACGGGGAAGGTCGCTTAGTTCGTTTGGCTGACAAAGCAGAAATCGAGCTGAAGCCGCAGGGCAGGATTATCGGCAAGCGAGCCGGGGCAACGCAAAGTTTGAACACCAAGGAAGTGGAACACTGGCAATACAAGACAAACCGCCCAACCAGTTTGTTTGCCACAGACCAGCTTTATGGAGACTCGGCTTGGTATGCGGGCCGGTCGATCAGAGATTATATAAGACGCGGAGATTTGCAGGGCCTCCATACGTTCCTAAGGTTTTTTTGACTGTAGTTCTCGAACTTCGAGTTCCGGCACCTTCTTCAGCTCCCTCAGCAGCGCCTCAACCGGAAATTCCCCATACCCATCGCCCACGGTCCTGCGCTGGTGTCCGACGAGAGCGTCTACGATATCGGGTGCCAGGCCGTGCCTGCGGCCCAGGGTCTTGAAGCGGTGGCGCCAGGAATGGTTGGGGGAGAGCCGGGTGTCCTTCAGGTCGAGGGAGCGGACCCAGCGACCGATGACCTTGGTGCCGTTGCCTCCGCGCTTCCCGAACTTGTCCGGGGACAGTTTCGGGAAGAGAGGGCCGGATTTGACCGTGCGGACGTAATCGAGGAAGCCGCTCTCGATGATGGCAGGGTGGAGCGGGACGATGCGCTCGGAGCTGAGGGTCTTGAGAGATCCGGCGTCCGGGTCGATCTTCATGCAGTCGATACCCTCGACCTTCACAATGTCCTCGGCGCGGAGCTGGCAGATTTCCGAGACGCGGGCTCCCGAATAGGCGCAGAGCCAAGGCACCCAACGGCGAACCGGATTGGTTTCGGCCAGAGCCGCCTTCAGGACGATCTTCGCTTCCTCATCCTGGTAGCTGCGCTTGCGCTCGCCAGCCTTCGTCTTCACGTCGATGACGATCCGCTCGGCAGGGTTTTCCTTGAGGTGATGGTTATCGACGGCCCAGCGGAGGATGGCGCGGACAGGCGCGAGCTTCGCGTCCCGGATTGTCTTGGGTCGAAGGTTCGCCGCAATGAGGGTGTTCTTCCAGCTCACCAGATCCTGAGCGGTGATCCTGGCAGCATCGTCATGTTTGAGGAAAGCCTTCAACTCCTTGAGCACCCGCTTCCACTCATAGACGGTCTTTTCGGCGGGACGCTTCTCGGCTGACCAGCCTTTCACGAGATCGTCAAAGCTGACAGGTTTGTGGGCGATCCGAGAAGACGCCGAGGGAACGATGATCGGCGCACTCGATGCAGGGACGAAAGCATCCTGGCCATAGTCGCCCTTGGCGAACTGAGCGAGCTTGAGGCAGGCCCGCTGGATCGCCGCACCGATGGCTTTCGCCAGACGCTCCTGGCTCTCCTCGTCCAAGATGAGGCCCTGGGCTTGAGCAAGGGTTTTCGTTTCTTCCCGGCATAGGAACTCGTGGGCGCGGTGCTCACCACGCGCAGGGTCGCCCATCAGGCGCACTTCGAGAGGTGTGCCGAGGTCGAAGGATGAGGGTTTCCAGAGGTCGCCGCCGATGTCGGTGTTCCAGGAGGTCTGCTGGCTTGGATTGTCCCGGTAGGCAGTCAGCCAAGTATCGTGAACCGCCTGGGCCAGCTCATGGGCCTCCCGCTCGGAGAGAGGTTTGGGACCAGCGCGCAGATTCTTCCATTGCGCCTCCAGCTCAGTCAGAGCCTTGAGGTGCTCCTGCTTCGCCGTCTCGGGGTCTTTGGTCTTGAGACTGAGCTTGATTTCCCGCTTGCCGATGATGGGTCGCAAGTCGTCGGGGACGCCTCTGCGAAGCCAGTAGATTCCGGTCTTGGGATGCTTCCAGGGACGCGACATAGAAAGGGCCATTTGTACCACCCGTTTGTACCACTCGGGCAGTCTCTCAGCCTTGATTTACCTGGATTCGTTTGCGGATCAACCACTTAAGGGGTTGATGGTGCCCAGGAGAGGACTCACCGCCCCACCTGCGCTGTCATTGAAATTATTGGCTTTTTTGGTCTGCCGGTAGCTCTTTGTCCACCGGTTTTGTCCACCGGTCAAGTGCCCTGTAATTCGATAGCGAGACACCCCTAGCCTTTGACGCCAGCGGCATTTGGAGGCTTGTTTGCAGCCTTGTCCACTAAGCCTCAATCACCAATATGGACCTTAACGGCCTGTAAAGCTGGTTGGATTTAGGGTTCTTGCACGGCCGCAAACAGCCGCGAGGACTCCCCCTGTTGCCCGCTTGTCAACATTCAGTTGATAGGTCAATGTGCGGGGGAACCGAATAGAATGGACGTGCTTATCGCATTGTTCAGTCAGTTTCGCTCCGTGCGGAGCAAAGAAAAAGGGGACGATCTCTCGCCCCCTTTAGGTGTCCGGGTGAGGAAGGCGACCAACCTTTGATCCTCAACCAGACTGCGCACTACGAGGGGTGCTTAGGCTATCGCTTAGGCATCCCTCGGCAGTGAGATCGCACGTATTCCCACTTTCCTAGCCTATAGCGCCGATAGTCGGTGACGCTGACAGGCATTTCAATCGGACAAGATAGGGGTTTCAACGGTATTCTCCTTGAGGTTGATAGTGGCTCTTGCCAACTATCCTTCAGCGGCTGCCGAAGCTCGAATAAAAAGAGCAGCCGCAGCTTTGGAGATACCTTGCTTTTTCTATCTTAACCCTTGGAACCGCGCTTTCTTCTTCTAGAGCCTCCGAATCACTAATCTTTTTCAACTGCCGAACAACGGCTATCTAATTTTGGAAGCCCTTTATCGTCAAGAACTTGTGTCGCGCTTCATGGTTCCAACTACATATAGTGGAGAAGTGTTAAGAATGTGGAAAACTGGCTAAGTAACGGATGCCACTACGAGAATCCGTTCCGCATTTGTCCCAATGCAAAGCCTCGCCGTTCCCGTGTAGCCCCTAGAGAATCCGTTATGGTGGGCGAGCGCTTCAATTCACGAAGCTCCTGCGGAAGCCTCAGCCCCCCCCCATATTCCGAGCAAATCTCGTCCAGTTTCGACGGCGGCGGCTTCAAAACTGCTGCACAGCGGTACGGCAACGGTAGTCTAGCCTGTAAGATAATTTGTCCCCAATCTTACCGAGGATCGTCAGACTACCAGTAAAGCGATCTATGTATCCGTCGATGCGGCCAATAACCGTTTTCTCATCGGCCTTATACGGAGCGTAAAAGACAATATCGTGGTTGGTAATATCAACGATTTCGTAATCTCGTACATTTGCCCGGTCAGACGGATTAGCATCTACGTATCTGCCCGCAATGCCCACTTCAAACTGATTACCGGCTATGTTTCTCTCGAATCCTCTGTCGTAGTCGCTGTACTTACCATCACAGATCAAATTGATCTTATCGGCGTTCGCGGTGCCACCAGATACGAGAAGAAATCCTACGGTCGCCCAAATCACTGCTTTCATTGCCGTTCCCCTTGCCCTTCATTTATGTGAAAACCCGATAGGGAAATAGTCAAGCTTGCGACGTGCGATTACCCCTATTGCTAATCAAGGGACGCTTGAAGCAGAGAAGGCCCCAAGTTTGCGGGGCCTCCCAAGGTATCACTGAGTCATCGTTGAGAAGCCCACAGCGTCGATTGCGTCGAAGGCTTCATAGCAATCCTCGTCATTAAGCAGGATGGCTTTTCCTTCGTGTATCTCGTGTTTGGACCTCCTGAGAAAATCTAACGCCCTCGCTGTGTTTGCTTCGATAGCTATCTTCGTTTCACGCTCATAGATTAAGAAGTCAGTAATTCCGTATGCCCCTACAATCATGCGCCAACCCCTTTGTGTTAATTACGGCGGTGAACGGTCTATAGATTGGCAGAAATATGGCCGCAAGTACGTAGTAGCCGCAACTAATCACATAGCAATTACTGACTCACATCCACCTCTATTAGATACATACAGCTATAGGATACCCAATAACCGTTACCTTCGTCTTAGAGGTCAGTGGGGGGGGCTTATGCTTTGCTTGGTTGGATGGGACCCTAAAAAGGGGACCCGCTCTCCGATGGGACCCAAGGTGAACCTAAGATGGGACCCAAAGGGGGACCTAAGACGAAGCCTAGGCTCAGGACCTATTAATTTGGTCTGAGGAGTGATTCAGTGCCTCTGCGATGGAGGTGCTGATGGGTGATCTGTTTCTTCTGAGCGAGCGCCAGATGGCGCGGATCTCACCGTATTTCCCATTGGCTCATGGCGTGCCGCGGGT
>NZ_JBFRGW010000050.1:0-27056 GCF_052115545.1 Microvirga sp. 2MCAF35 | reverse complement strand
GCTGAGAAGGTCCTTGATGGCAGCGGCAGCAGGTTTATCCTTTGCAGTGGTCATGGTGGGGCTCCTCTCGGAGTGCGTGACGTTGAACATCACCATCCTGCCATGACCGCCCCGCTCAGGCGATTTGCAGAACCTTCACCACACTACTCCGCCGGAACTGACAGTGCTTTAAGAGCCGGCTGGACTGACGCTCTACTCGACTGGCGCAAGGCACCGGTCCAAAAAAGCTTCCGAAGACACTCAGAAGACACATTATTCGGTTCCGTAAAGGGTTATCGGAAATTCGCCCATTTCTTGGCGTCCACGCAACAAAAAGGCCCGGGTTTCCCCGAGCCTCTTCTGCTGCCGCTGATACGGCGATCCTAGTAGGTGCCGAATTTGAAGTTCAGCTTGGCCCGGGCGACGAAGAAGTCCTGATTGTTATCGGTCTGCGGCAGGAACACATTGACCGGCGCGCCGCCAACCGGCGTAAAGGTCCCGATAGAACCATTGTTGTTGTTGCCCTGATCGATGCTGACCCACAGGCCCTCAAGGCCCAGAGTGACCGCGCTGGTGCCGCCGAACAGGTTCCAGTTCGTCGGCAGAGCCCACTCGACGCCACCACCGACTGTCCAGCCGGTGTCGTTGTCGGTGTAGGCCAGACCACCGGTGGCGTAGACCAGGACGCGATCGAAGGCGACACCGGCGCGCACGCGCACCGAGCCCCACCAATCCGCCGAGTCCTGGAACTTACCCGGCACAAAGGTGCCGCCGGCAAAGCCCGGACCCGGGATGAAGATCGCATTATTATCGTTGTTGTTGTCGATCCCCTGGATGTCGGCCTCAGCACCGATCACCCACGAGCCGATCTGGTAGTTGTAGCCGATCTGGCCGCCGCCGTTGAAGACGCCATCGTTGTTGTTATCGAAGATCAGCGTGCCCCCGGCGAGGCCGTCAGGAATGCCGGGTCCTCCGAGGAACACAGGGTCATTGTTGCTGTTCCGCCAACCCCAGCCGAGGTTGCCACCGATATAGAAGCCGGTCCAAGTGAAGACCGGAACGGCCGCGATCACCGGCGGAGGCGGTGCCTGGCGAAGGTCGGCAGCAGACACGGACGAGACAGCCGCCGTTGAGAGGGCTGTTGCAGCAAGCAGGCCAAAAATACGGTTCTTCATGAGCAATCCCCTTGTGGATGAAGCTTCACAAGGACAGACTATGGCTCAATTGCCAAGAAGAGCTATAGCAAATATGCAACACGTATTTGGACTCTACTGATTACGTCAGCATTGTTGATATGAATATGCGCCTAATACGTCGTGAATACTCCTAATATGTCGTGAATACTTTTGTCGATTTGACACGCCGCGGGGATCATGGCCTACTGGGCTGACTTCGGCGTAATCCCCCCGAAGGCGAGGAGCTCACTAAACCCTGCCCTCCCCGGGGCAGGGTTTTTAATGGCACACTTGTCACGACCGTTCAGTTCCATAAACGGCCTTGCCCGAAGCTCCCGCCATAAGCCATTGATAGATATTGCCCGCAACGGATGCCTGGCTCGGAAAGCCTCGAAATGGCACACTTGAGACGTAAGCCCGAGGGCAGCACTCCTCGCGTACCCGGACGTTCCGAAGAGGTCAGAGATTTGAGTGCCTGGCCTGAAGCCGCCATTCCAGAGAGCGACCGATTTCGCCTTCGCGGATCCGATCAAATCGCCGTGCCGGATCAGCCTCGGACTGGCCCAAGGCTCGGGAGCGAGTGATTTCAAGCCGGTGCCTCCGCCATCGCCTGATTGGCACGATTGATTGTCCCCGTCAGCAACCCGAGGCCCTGCTTGGGCGTGCTGCCCTGAGCATCAGATCTATCGGGGCTCCTCATGGTCGAACAGGATCACAATGGGCCGCGCGGTCAAGCCTTTTCCGTGGGATAGGCTTCTCGGGACTGGGAGAGCCGGAACTCTCCCACCACAGGAGCATTTTTAAGCCGTTTACTCAGCCCTTGCAGCGCCATGCCTCGCTTCTTCGTTCACGTTCGCAGCAACGGCCATTGTGGGAGCTATGACGCAATCGGGCTCGACTTCCCCGATGTGGAGACGGCCCGCTGCCAAACCTTGCGCGCGGCCCAAGGTCTCATCGGTGTGTTCGCCGCCCGCGGCCAGGATCCACGGGACCATGCCGTCGAGATCGAGAATGAAGCAGGCCACGTCGTGTTACACATGCCGTTCTCCGAGATCTTCCTTCGGGATCCTTGACGGTCCAGGCGGCGCAGCGGTCGACCCCCACGGCAAGGCTGTCAGGAGGCATGGGCACGCAGGACCCTTCGGCCGCGGCATGCGCTCCATCAGGGGCATCAAGGTGGCATCTCCATCGGGCTCGGCTTCCATTCCGCCACGGCGCGTGAGGGGCCGTAATTCCGCCGCCCGGCAAGTCCGCGGGTCATCCAGCCGGGCGTGAACCAGTCCCTCGGGCAGCAGAGCCCCTTGGGTTGGCCGGATGGGACGGCAAAAGGGGACATCGGCAGGCAAAGCCGCTCGATCGCCGCAATTGTCCGATAGCGTACATTGGAGTGATCGAGATCACCGCCTTGGTTTCCGATAGCGGGTTCGGTCAAACCGACTATGCGGTTCTTCGCGACCATTGTTGGATTTCAGCGAGGCGGCCGTGATGACCAACCAGAATGGACCTCCGTCCCTGCGCGTCCGCTGGGACAATCCCTCTCCGACGCTGCCAGCCGTCGTGGCCGGCCCTGGGCGGGTGCTTCCGCCTGGCTTCATCCAGCTCGGTGTCGCCACGGAGATCGCCCCGACCCTGCGCGAGTTCGGCCTCGATCCCAATCCGGTCATCCGGGAGGCGGGCCTCGACCCGCGCCTGTTCGACGACGGGGCGAGCGTCGTCCCGTATGCCGCTCTGGGCCGGCTGCTCACCCTGTGCGTCGACTGCACGCACTGTTCGCATTTCGGGCTGCTGGTCGGCCAGCGCGCCACGATCCTGTCGCTGGGCCTGGTCGGGCGCCTGATGCAGCATTCGGAGACGGTGGGCGATGCCCTGCACGCCCTTGTGGCGAACCTGAGCATCCAGGACCGGGTGACGGTTCCTGCGCTGACGACCAGCGACGGCACCGTCCTGCTCAGCATCGCGGTCTACCAGCCCGCGGCCGAGAGCGCGGACCAGGTCGCGGACGGAGCACTCGCGGCCATCGTCAATGCCCTGCGATCCCTGTGCGGCTGCGACTGGAGCCCGGCCGAGGTGCTCGTGCCGCGGACGCCTCCCGCGGCCCGTGAGCCGTATTGGCGTCATTTCAGGGCGCCGGTCCGGTTCAACCACGAGAGTGCCACCCTTGTCTTCCCAGCCCGCGACCTGGAGCGGCGGGTTGCCGGGGCCGATCCGATGATGCGAGCCCTGCTGGAGGAGCGGATCGGCCACCTGAAGGGGCCTCCGGGATGCGAGTTCTCCGACGATGTCCGGCGCCTGCTCCGTACGCGGCTGACGAGCCACCGCTGCTCGGCCGACGACACCGCTGAACTGCTCGCGATGCACCGACGTACCCTGAGCCGCCACCTGAAGGGCAACGGCATGGGTTACAGGGCCATCACGAACGAACTCCGGTTCGAGATCGCGCGGCAGTTGTTGCAGGACACCCAAGCGTCGCTTGCCCAGGTCGCGGCAGTGCTGGGCTACTCCGAAGCCAGCGCCTTCACGCGCGCCTTCCGGCGCTGGTCGGGCCAGACGCCGACCGCCTGGCGGGTCGAAGGCCAGCACGGCTGAAGCCCGCGAGCGGTGGCGATCGCGGTGGAGAACGGGCGCCGAGGCACGATGCCACCGGCGGGCTGGAATCCAGCGGGCACGTTCGGGCCAGCCTCCAAGGCCACGGGGTCCAGGTCGACGTGACAGGCAAGCTCGCGGGGCGTTCGAGTTCCGACCACTCGACCGTCGCCGAGCGATACCGGTCGCAGGTTCGGCCGCAAACCAGTCCTGCGCAGGGCTGGGGAGCATTCAGGACCCGGCATGCCCGCACGGTGGAACAAAGGGGACGAGGTCATGACGGACAAGCCCTATCCCGAAGTACATCCGGTGGCCGAGGCATCGCCGTTCAGGCCCTCCCTCCTGTGGCTCCTGATCCTCGCGCCCGTCGCCGCCTTCCTCGATCACGCCGGCACCGTTCCGGCTGGGGTGATCTTCTTTTGCGCCGCGCTCGCGATCGTGCCGTTCGCCAAGCTCATCGTGCAGGGTACCGAGCAGGTCGCCGTGCACACCGGGGCGACGATCGGAGGTCTCCTCAACGCCACCTTCGGCAATCTCCCGGAGTTGATCATCACCATGGCGGCCCTGCGGGCGGGCCTGCTGGAGATGGTGCGCGCCTCGATCGTCGGGGCGTTGCTTGCCAATCTTCTGATGGCTCTCGGCTTCTCCTTCCTGCTCGGCGGCCTTCGTCACCACAGCCAGGAGTACAATCCAAACGCCATCCGGGCATTCTCGTCGACCATGGTGCTGGCCTGGATCAGCTTGGCGCTGCCGAGCGCGTTCCATCGCGCCCTGGAAACGGAACCACATCTCGGCGTGCACGCCACCCTCGACTTGGTTGTGGCAGTCGTCCTGCTGGGGCTCTATGGACTGTTCCTGCTCTACTCTCTCAGAACCCATCCGGAAACGTTCGCCGAATTGAATACTCCGGCGATGCATGAGGAGATCGGCGGGCATCCGAGCATCGGGCGTGGTGTCGCGACGCTGCTCGTTGCGTCGCTGGGCGCGGCATGGATGAGCGAGATCCTCGTCGGTGCCGCCGAGCAGGCCGGACAGTCGTTGGGCATGTCGCAGATGTTCATGGGCGTGATCGTGCTCGCCCTCGTCGGCGGCGCGGCCGAATCCGGATCGGCCATCGCCATGGGCCGGGCCAACCGGGTCGATCTCAGCATCGGCATCGCGATGGGAAGCTGCGTGCAGATCGCCCTGTTCGTCGCTCCGATCCTGGTGCTGGTCGCGCCGGCCATGGGCCAACCGCAGTTCCAGTTGGTGTTCTCGCAGGCCGAGATGTGGATGCTGTTCGGGGCGGTGCTGCTCGGGGCGACCGTTGCCACGACCGGGCAGTCCAACTGGTTCAAGGGCGTCCAACTCCTGGCGCTCTACCTCATCATCGCGGCCATACTTTACCTGATCCCCGCCGCCCCTTAGCGAGAACACCATGCTGCGACAGCTTCTCCTGGGCGGCGCCGTGAGCCTCGGCAACATCGCCATCCATGCCGCCGTGATGGCCACGGTCGTGGGCACCGCCCGCCGCGCCCTGGAGTGGGAGCGCCATCGACCCCAGGTCCGGCTCGCCGCCGTCATGGTCGCGACCGTCGCGGTCCTGATGATCGCGCATCTAGCCGAAGTCATGGTGTGGTCGCTGGCCTACGGGATCCTGGACGTCGCCCCTCCTGGCGCCGATCCCCGGTACTTCGCGTTCGTCAACTACACGACGCTCGGCTACGGTGACGTCGTGCCGGTGGAGCGCTGGCGCCTGCTCGGCCCGATGGCGGCCATGAACGGTGCCCTGCTGTTCGGCTGGTCGACGGCGGTCATCTTCGAGGTGCTGCGGCAGGCCATGCGCAGCCGGGACCGAGGGGACAAGCCGTAAGCACGGGACAGGCGACAGGGCAAGATCCCGATTCTTACGGCCTTGTCCCAAACTGTCATGGCCCTGGCCTGATCCATCAAGCACCGCACCCCGAACGCGCCCAAGGTGGCCGCCCTGATGGGAAAGTCGTATGAGTGCATCGCTCAATCCCGCCGCACCTCACCACCTGCCAGCGTTCATCACCGCGCCGGGCGAGGCGGACGTCCTCATGGGGGTGATGGCCGTTGTCCTGATCATCGCCGTGCTGGCCGTCGGCCTGCTGTTCCTGCGGCTGCACACGCTGCCCGAGCGCATGGCGCACCGGTCGCACAAGCTCCAGTTCGAGATCGTCGCCGTGCTCGGCCTGCTGGCCCTGTTCACGCACCAGCACATCTTCTGGGTCGCCGGCCTGCTGCTCGCCCTGATCGACATTCCCGACTTTGGAAATCCGCTGCGCAGGATGGCCGGATCGCTTGAGAAGATTGCCGACATCCCGCCGGGCCAGGGCGCCGACGACGAACCCGATGGAACCGTCGCCGACGCCGTGCCGGGCGAAGGCGCGGTCGACATGCCGAAGCCCATCGCTCCCGCCCGGAGGCCGTCCCGTCCCAAACACCGGATCTCGCCAGTGAGCACGGGGAGCTGATCCATGCTTGAGGTTCTATTCTGCTCTCTGCTGACGATCCTCCCGGACTATCTCTACCGCCGCTATGCCCAGGGCAAGCGCATCGGCAAGGAGATCACGCTCTTCTCGGTCTGGTTCGAGCTGCGGTGGGGCATCATCGCTTGCCTGATGCTCACCGTGGGGCTGATCACGGTGATTTTCTACTTTCACCCGTCCACGACCAGCGCCACCTTGTTCTATCGGACCGTGCCGATCCTGCCTGAAGCCAGCGGCCGGGTCGCCGAGGTCTATATTGACGGCGTGACCGGTGAGGTGAAGCAGGGTGCACCGATCTTCCGGCTCGACAGCTCGAAGCAGGAGGCGGCCGCGGAGACCGCCCGCCGCAAGATCGCCGAGACCGATGCCGCCATGGTGGTCGCGCGGACCGATGTCGCGGCCGCCGAGGGCAAGATCCAGGAAGCCAGGAGTGCCCACCGGCAGGCCGTGGACGAGTTGGAAACCAAGCAGGAGATCTATCGGCGCAACCCGGGCGCCGTCGCGGTCCGTGACATCGAAAAGCTCAAGGTCGCAATAGAGGGGCGCCAGGGCGGGATCGACGCTGCCATCGCCACGAAGGGCTCCGCCGAGGCGCAGATCGCCAGTCTCCTGCCGGCCCAGAAGGCCAGTGCCGAAGCCGAGCTGAACCAGGCTGAGGTGGACCTGACGAAGACGGTCGTCCGGGCCGGCGTAGGCGGACGGGTGGAGCAGTTCACGCTGCGGGTGGGCGACGTCGTCAATCCGTTCATGCGCCCGGCCGGCGTGCTGATCCCGGAAGGCGCCGGGCGCAAGGCCATCATGGCGGGCTTCGGACAGACCGGGGCTCAGGTCATCAAGGTCGGCATGGTGGCCGAAGCCACCTGTGCCTCGAAGCCATGGACGGTGATCCCGATGGTGGTGACGCAGGTGCAGGACTTCATCGCCGCCGGCCAGGTCCGCGCCGGCGAGCAACTGATCGACGCGCAGCAGGTGGTGCAGCCGGGCAGCATCCTGGTCTTTCTCGAGCCGCTCTACGAGGGCGGGCTTGACGGCGTGACGCCGGGCAGCTCCTGCATCGCCAACGCCTATACCAGCAACCACGACCTGATCGCGTCAGGCCAGGTCAGCGCCGCCAAGGGCCTGGTTCTTCACGCCGTGGATGCCGTCGGGCTCGTGCATGCCATGATCCTGCGGATCCAGGCGCTGATGTATCCCATCCAGACCCTCGTGCTCGGCGGGCACTGATGGGAGTGCTGCCGCGGCCGTGGATGGACCGCCCCTCCTCACGCAGGATGCGGCCGTGGATCGAGCACGCAGCGATGGGCTCTTCCGCCCATACTGTCCGGTCTGCCCTCGGACGGCGCCGAATGGTGCCAGACTGGATGACCGGGCTCGCACCACCGCCCGGCGGGCCAGCGGCCGGCATGGACCCAATCCACGCTCACGCTGGCGGGCCGCCCACAATAATCGGCCCCTGGGGCGGCAAAAGGAGGCCGTCATTGAGCACTATCGTGCCATCGACATGCACAGGATCGTAGGTCGCATCAAGGAGATCCGCGGACTGCGGCGCGTGTATACGGACCGGCTGCTCACCCTGCTGACCGTCGTGCTCATGCTCGCGATGTTCGTGTTCGCGCCGCTTCAGGCCGTGGGAATTTTCGTGTTCCAGGGCTTCGCGATTGCCGCCCTGCTGGCCATCATCGGCAGCATGTTCGTCATCTCGGACCACCCGGTGGCACTGGCGGTGATGTTTGTCTGTCTCACGGCGAACATCGTCGTCTTCGTGCTCCGTCTCTACTATCCGCCGTGGCCGTACAACCTCTATGTCCTGGCGGCTGCCTGGCTTGCCATCGCGGTCACCCTCGGGGCGGTCGTGGCCCAGGCCGTCTTCCGGCGGGGGCGCGTCACCTATCACCGCATCGTCGGCGCCATCCTGCTCTACCTGCTCATCGCCGTGTTGTTCGGGACGCTGTACATCTTTGTCGGGCTGTCGATCCCGGATGCCATCAAGGGCATCACGTTCGAGGACAACGCGGCCCTTGCCAACTCGGTGTTCTATCTGAGTTTCGTGACCCTGACCTCGACGGGATACGGCGACATCGTTCCGGTGCATCCGATTGCCCGCACGCTCTGCGTCCTCGAAACCGTCATCGGCCAACTCTATCCGGCAACGTTGCTGGCAAGGATCGTGACCCTCGAAATGCGTCAGGGCAGCGGCTGAGAACGTGAGCTTACGGGCTCGAATCGACGGGGGCCGAGATCCGACCCGACTCATCTCGCCTCCACAAAGAAGCTCCCTCACCGATGATCGAGAGGGAGCAGGCGTTGGAGGTTTCCTGAAGAAGGTTGCCTTATGTCACGCGTGGCAAGCGTCCCGATCATCGTCCCTGAGCATGGCGAATTTGCGCTGACCCGGCATCAGCCCCATTTGGAGGCGGTCCACCGCCCCGAACAGGAGACCCGCCCCGTTATGATCCAGGCACCGGAACCCGAGCGCCCCTTCAGCTCCCCGGTGACGTCAGCCCGCCCCCTCGGGCGTTGCACGCTGACCCGCACGTGTCCAGCCGGGTCCAGCCCGCCGGAGATCTGTCCCCCCGCCTGTCGTGAGGCGTTGCGGGCAACCCCGTTCTCGACCACGACCGTATAATAGTGCGCCCTGCGGCAGCTCCCCTTCTCGGGAATGGCGTGGACGCTCCAACGGCCATCGAACTGCTGCTGCGCCAGAGCCGCGTGGCCGAGCAGCGCCGATGTCACGGTCAAGACGGATATGACCAGAAGACGATGCATGGGAAGCCTCCCAAAAAGCTGGAGCCTGCGCGCGATCAGCCTTGCCACGATCGGCGTGGACGGATCAGCGGAATGGACCGCAACTCGCGCGACATGATCGGCATCCCCACGGGGCCACCACGAATATCACGCGAGTGCTCGCTTCCGGATGCCCGGTGCGACAGCTCATCGCTCACTGCACGTGGTGAACCATGACCTCGCCGGCGCACGCGATGGGAACACGCGTTTGGGATTGCCGGTCATACATCGTCCGGCACGGCACGCCGTTGAATATGCGGATCTCGTTCGGAGCCGCATAGGGGAAGAGAGAATTGGGTGTGCCCGCGATCGGAACGCCACTGGCGACAGCCGGGTGTGTGCTTCCGGTCGTGGTGACATCGACCCGGGCGACCGGGACGTCCCCGGCACATGCGATCGGGATACGGGTGTGGAGTTGCCGATCGTACATCGTCCGGCACGGTACGCCATTGATCGTCTGAACCTCGTGAGCGGCCGCGTGAGGGAAGGGAGAGCCCGGCGTGCCCCGAACCGGATGCGGCTGCGCCATAGCAAGCCCGATCCCGCCGAGGGTGATCAGAGCGGCACTTGCAAAAACGGTCGATATCTTCATGGAAGCCTCCTTGCGGTTCACAAGCGTCTGTCCTGTTGACTCGTCGTGCCTTCGCGCGATGGACCTATGTCTCCTTTGACCGATGCCGGATCGGGAGATTGCCTAAGTAGCCGCTCTCAGGGCATTCCTCGTCACAGAACCGTGCATCATTTCCCGGATTGAGCCGCGGTGCTTGATCGAAGATGACAAACCCTTGACGGTTTGGGACACTGCACAGATGACAGCGCGCCAGATCGTCCAGGTCGAGAGCGAGCGGAAGCGATCGTGGTCGATCCGACCGCGACCGTTCAGCCGGCATCTGGTTCGTTCTCGTGGGCGCGGCCCCAGTCCTGGAACAGGGTCTGGGCAACAGCGAGCAGGACCGGGCCGAGGAACACGCCGACGACCCCGAAGGCCAGAAGTCCGCCGAGCACGCCCAGAAAAATGAGCACCATCGGCATCCTTACACCACGGCTGATCAGGTATGGGCGCAGGACATTGTCGAGTGATCCCACCACAAGACCGTTCCACGCCATGATGAACACGGCCCAGCCGGTGTGACCGTCGGACATGAGCCACAGAGCCGCGGGCAGCCAGAGCACGACCAACCCCAACGGCAGCAGGGTCATGACGATGCCCATGGTGCCGAGAACGATGGCGCCGGGAACCCCGGCCAACCCGAAGCTGAGGCCCAGCAGGACGCCCTGGATGAGCGCGGTGCCCAAAACGCCGTTGACGACGCTGACGATGGTCTTTCCCGCAGTCTGCAACACGCGCCGGGCGCGCCACCCACCCAACCGGGCCATCGCCCATCCGAGCCGCCTCTCGACGTACGCGCCATCGCGATAAAGAAAGAAGGCCAGGGCGATACCGACGACGACCTGGAGCGTGCCCGAAACAAGATCGCTCCCTTCTTGCAAGGCCCAGTCCCGAAGCGGCCGCAGGTAGGGCGCAAGTGTCGGCCCAAGCTCCGCGCCCTGCTGTGAGATCCTGATCCAGATCCGTTCCGCCTCCTGCCCGACCAAAGGCAGGCGTCCGAGCCAGCGGGGCGGCGGCAGCCCCTGATCAATCGCGGAACGGATGGTCGCGGCGAGCTGGGAGACATCGTCTGCCAGGTTCGCAGCCAGAGCCGCGAGCGGGAGCAGGAGCAGACTGGCGATCATCACGGTCATGAGCAACGCCGCAAGGGTCTGCCGCCCGTCGAGGAAATATCTGAGCCGCCGGAACGGCCGCCATGTCGAGACGCAGAGAATGACGGCGAACAGGATGGCGGTCAGGAATGGCCTGAGGACCAGGAAGCAGCCGACAACCAGGACCAGAAGCAGGACGAGGCCGAGCGCCTTCTCGACGTAGGATGCCTCTTCCTCTTGGGACGCGGATTGCTCGCGGGCGCTCCCGACCGCATGCGGATCGACGATACCCATGCCACCCTCCCAACCGGGCCAGCTTCCGACAGGTAGATTACCTCAGGTAGCGGTCCCGTGCCCATCGTCGACGCAGAGGATCTTCCAAAAATGCCACCGGGCGAATGGCGTCGTCAGGTTCGCCGCGATGACGCTCACTGGAGAGACCTCAGGATCGACAATCGTTTCGACGCTGGCGCAGATCGGAGTCCCAGCCCGACCTCTGGCGAGTTGGAGACGGTGCGCCGCGGCAACGAGTCGTTGGCCGGCTCTTGCCTTGAGATCGCCCGACTTGCCGGCTCAGGTCCTGTCAGAACAATCTCAGCGGCAAAGCGGCGGGGTCATGCGGGTATTCCTCCTCGGGCGTTGGAACGCCCGAACCTTTTTCAACGGCTGGTGTCGTTCGACCGCGCTGGCCATGGCTCTCATGCTGGTCAGCGGCGGATCGGAAGCCCAAACGATCACCGCTTCGCTTTCCCGATCCAGTTCTCTCGCTACAAGGAACCTTCCCGTTGTGCCAGTTCCGGGCTGGATCCGCTTCTGCAAGCAGAGGCCAGAGGAATGCACCCTCAACGCTTCGGAACGGTCAACGATCACTCTCACGCCACAGACCTGGAAGACGCTTACCCAGGTCAACCGCCAGGTGAATGCCGCCATCAGGCCCATCACCGATCGGAAGCATTGGGGCGTGGAGGACCGCTGGGACCTTGCCGAGGACGGCTACGGCGATTGCGAGGACTACCAGCTCGTCAAGCGCAAGCGCCTCGTTGCGGCCGGCCTTCCCCGACGGGCACTGCGCATGACAGCCGTTATCGACGAGGGCGGCGAACCCCATGCGGTCCTGATGGTCCGCACCGACCGTGGCGACTTCATTCTCGACAACAAGCGCAATGCGGTTCTGCCGTGGCGGCGAACCGGCTACGTCTATGTGCAGCGTGAAGCCGAAGCCGGATCGACCTGGGTTTCACTCGGCGGTGTTGTCACCACACCTGTCGCGACGGCCGGCCGCTAGACCATCGGGGCCAAGAGTGGGCTCGCACTTTTGGAATTCATCCGATGCTCCCTCCCTTGAGGGAGCATCGTTTGGATGCAGACCCGTTGAACAACCGTTCGGCGTGCGATGATCACTGCACGGTGCCGCGAGCGCGTCCTCCCGAGGTGCGGCAGGAGCATCCCGTCCCGACCGATGCGGAATTGGTCAGGGTGCAGGTTCGGACCGCTGTCACGCAGGATCCGCCAACCGCAGACGAAATCGGCGTCTGGTACGTGGAGTACGGATAGTTGTAATAGGGGTATGTGGCCGCTGCCCCGACGACCGCGCCCGTGGCCAGTCCGGCCGCTCCCCAGCCCCGATAGTACGGGTAGCGCCCGTAGGAGCCGCCATAGTAGGGGGAGCGCCCCGCATAATAGCGCCCACCGTAGTAGCGATTGCCATAATAGCGGCCATTGCCGGCGCGGTAGCCATAACGCCCGCCGGGATTGCGGATGGCAGCCTGGCGATAGCCCCCGCCAGCCCTGCCGACCCGGTGGTAGCCCGCCCCACCCCGGTGGACCGCCATCCTATGGCCGCCAGCGCTCACGCGGGCGCCGCCCCCGCCATGACGCCGGGCTTCGGCATCGCCCGGGATGAGAAGAGCGCTCGCCACAAGAATGCCGAGAGTCAAGAGAAACCTGTTCATCGTGATCCTCCTTTCCCGAGAGGAGCCCGCACAAGGCAGGCTGTCTGGTGCAAGACGCGAACACAGTGTGATCCTTTTCGGAGGGCCTGCTTGATCGTCTGGGACATGCGCTTGGCATTTGATGACAATGGCTCATGCGAAAGACTTTCACCGCTCCCACAGGACTCGACAGACATGGTCTGTGGATTGTTGGCCGCGGTGTCCGTGCTTGTTATGCCCAGTCTTTTGGCGGGCACCTCCCGAGGAGCCTGTTGTAGATTTCCACTTCCGCCGCGACTATCAGGAGGCGACATTGCCGGCGAGAGACTACTTAGCCACCGAAACCCTGCGCGGCGGACGCGCGGTCGAAATCCGCGCCCTCCGGCCGGGGAACACAGCCATGTTGAAGATCTTCAGGACAAGCGGGCTCAACCTCAAGGCCGAGCCGCAGCCAGACGCCACCCATGTCGTTCTTCAGATATCGTGACCTGGGGCAGCCCGATCAGGCATCGGAAGCGCCATCAGATCTCACCCTCAGGCCCACGATGTTATGATTGGTGGCCGTAATGCCGCTGTTCCCGGTCCCGATGAGATTTTCCTATTGCCGATAGGATTGGAACTCCCGTTAACTTGACATCTCCACCGCGACTATGACGCTGGCTCGTCACGATGATGTCGGCTGTCGGTCCGGTGCTGCTGTAACCATTCCACCAGGAGCACATAACCGACGGCCAGGAGCACCGGGCCAACGAACAAGCCGAGAAGCCCATCGACGATCACGCCGCCGATGACACCCATCAGAATGACCGGCATCGGCACGTCCAGCCCTCGGCCAAGCATCAACGGTCTCAGAACGTTATCGCTCAGCCCGACCACAATATTCCAGATCAGAAAGATGATCGCCGTCTGTGTCGCGTCGGTCGCGAAAACGTAGATGACGATGGGCAGCGCCAGCAAAAGCAGAGGGACC
Organism: Microvirga sp. 2MCAF35; assembly: GCF_052115545.1. Classification (NCBI taxonomy): domain Bacteria; kingdom Pseudomonadati; phylum Pseudomonadota; class Alphaproteobacteria; order Hyphomicrobiales; family Methylobacteriaceae; genus Microvirga; species Microvirga sp. 2MCAF35. The sequence continues at coordinate 13,441 of NZ_JBFRGW010000050.1, read as the reverse complement.
TGCATGATCCCCAGCAGGAGTGCAACGAGCGTCAAGGGGCCGGCGACTTCAAGCCCGACGACAAAGAATCCGACACCGAGGAGCAGCGCCTGGATCAGCGCCACACCCACCACGCCGAGTCCGACGCCGCGGACCGTGGCCGCCGTCAACGTGACCAACTGCACCGCGCGCGCCGTACTGCCGGTGACGCGTGTCAGCAGGCGCCGGGCGAATTCGGCACCGCTCTTGCCATAGGCGATGAGCACGGCGGCAATTGCGATTGATAGGACAAACGACAGTTCGCCGAGGGCCAGACCGCCGGCGAACGAGGCCAGCCACGCCAGGGGCCCGCTCAGCAAATGGCCGTATTGCTTCAAAGCTGCGGGCAGGTTGGTGGCGACGAGGGTCCAGACCTCCGTCAGCTTCTTGCCGACCAGCGGTGTGCCATCGAGCCATAGCGGTGGCGGCGGGAGCGTCACATTCTGGCTCTGCGCACTCGCGATCAGCGAATAGAGCGATGTTGCGAGTGACGTCACCACGATGATCATCGGACCCAGCATCACCACGACACCGACCAGCCCGATCAGCAGTGCCGACCAGCGCTCGCCCAGGTGGGCCGCCAAGCGGAGATGCAGGGGATACAGCATCACGGCCAGGATCGCAGACCACAGCAGAATGAAAGCAAACGGCAGCACGATCCGGGCGCAGGCGTAAACCAGCAGAGCCACCAGTCCGATCCGAAGCGTGGTGTCGAACAGGGTCGAGGGTTCAGGCTCGGTGCCAAGGTTGGGGGCGCTCTGGTCCATCGGCTTGTCCCCTTACATCACCCGACGGCGCAATCATGCCGCTCAACGGAAGCATGCGCCGATCAGGACATAGCAGATCTGATCCGTCCAAGATCCCATCGCAGTCGAGTCAAGAGGCCTGATCCTGCCGAATCCAGAACCGCCCGCTTTCAGCGCCGGCCCACCCGATTGACCGGACCGCCACGGTTCATCGGTGTTCCGGGCCGCACCCCGACACCCGGGGCGCCGACGCCCGGCGTCACCACGGCCCGTGCAACCGGCCGCGGCCGCAGCACGACGCCGGGCCGTACGACGCAGCCGACGGGATAATTGACGTATTGGCAGTAAACCACAGCCTGGGCCTCTTCGGTTCTTGCGATCAGGAACCCGCCTATGAGTGCTAACAATGTGATCGGAAGAAGCTTCATTTCCACCTCCCTGCATCCAGTCTTCGCTTAAGCACCTTAGGACCGACGATCGTGCCCCTGACGAATCCAGGCCTACGTCTGTCCTGGCAAGCCTCCGCTCTTGTCGGCGCGCGGTGCAGGTGCTTCCGGCCCGTCACTGCCTCCGAGGCACAGCTACGGGATTGCCGATGCCCTCAGCCACCCAGGCTGCAATCGCAAAGGCTCGCGATCTGCTGCTCGTCCCGGATGACGCACCCCGTCGAGCCACATTCATGGCCGGCAAGTGGACGTCGCTAGGCAAGCCACTCCTTCGCACATTTCAAATGCACTCTAGTCGGTCCACACGAGAATGCTTGATCAATCTGGACAAGGCGTTGACAGTTTGGGTCAGCAGATGATTCCAGGTCTGTTGATTGACCAGAGGCCACCAATCTCATTCCAGTGCGGGGCTGGTTGAAATTAGAGATTGCAAGCTGGTGCAGAAGTTTGCGACGGGATGTGCGACGCGCGGAAATGGTGGTTTAGCGCAGCCGCTCGGGTAGCTTTCGAGGAGCGCCGGCACCATCTTTCTATTGGCCTTCTATTAGCCGTGATCGTCCGGCTCCTGTGTCCGGGAGGCGACCATGTTCGACCGTGAGACTTTCTTTGAAGCCGTGCGCTCCGACCCCTTCGGCGGATCGTTGATACAAGATCAAGTCGATGGGATGAACTACATTCTCGATACATGGGAGGACGCGCCGCCATCGGATGATCTGCGATGGCTCGCCTATGCCCTCGCCACAACTTATCACGAGACGGCGGCAACCATGCTGCCGATCGCGGAATACGGATATGGGGCCGACAGGCCCTATGGCGTGCCAGATCCCGAGACCGGGCAAACCTATTATGGCCGAGGTTTCGTGCAACTGACCTGGAGAGACAATTATGCCAGGGCCGATCACGAGCTCGAACTGGTCGCCGCCGATTCTTTGGAATGGCATGCCGATAATGCGCTTGAGCCGCCGACTGCCGCCGCCGTCATGTTCAAGGGCATGACGGAAGGATGGTTCTGCGGGTCCGCCTTCGCCGATTACTTCAACGATCACGACGATGATCCCTACAATGCGCGGGATATCATCAACGGGGACAAATCGGTAGTGCCATCCTGGTCGGGCGGTATGTCGATCGGCGACCTGATCAAAGGCCATCACCAGGCATTTCTGATGGCCCTCGAAGCGGCTTGGTACGAGGATCGCGTGCTGCCGATGGCCGCAGAAACAGTCCTGACATTGACCCTGCGGCTATCCGCAGCCGGCCCCGTGGAGGTCGTTTCCGTGGAAGCCCATGCGGATGCGCCGGGGTCGAACGAGGATGCGATGCCGGTTAAGGCGCAACCCCAAGCGCACCTTAGGACTGTAGCCGCACATGACCGGGCATTCACACTGAAGGTCGGTGGTCCTCAGAATGTGGCCTTACTTGGCGCTGCGGTTCAGCGAAAAGCTGGCAAGAGAGAAAGCACCCGAAGCATAAAAGCACCTGATCCGTTAGCTCAGGGAGGCGGCCCTTGCCCGACATCTCCAAGCGGCACGAAGGGAAGGAAACGCAACCCAAGGGGTGTTCGCTCAACGCCATCGGGCTGAACCCGCAACAGCGGGCCCTCTGAGACGTCTCCCCTTGCCCTTTGGCAACGCTTTGCTCGGAAGGGGAACATCGGTAGTATGCGCGGTCCGGAGCCTCGTTGCAGGCCTGTCGCCAACGGCTGAAATCCTTTGCGCAAAGGCCAGTCGTCTCGAAGCGTTTAGCCCCTGTCCTGATCGGTCAAGCAGCTCGTCTTCGGATGAGGCATTCTCGTCTCCGAAGGCCACCCCGCACCCTTGCCAAGCCTTCGCCAACAGCGCCCCGTTCGGATCACCCGGACGGGGTCCTTTCACGGAGAGGCGCCATGCTCGGGCTGATCATGATGAGTGTGCCGCTTGGGATGGCCGTCGGCCTATCTGCGGTGGCGCTCGTCTGGGCCGAACCCGACGGTTCGGCTGGCGGTGTCCTGACAAGCTGCGTCTCCGGTTCGGGATCGCAGGCCCCGCCGCTGAACTATGTCTCATTCCAAGCCTATCAGGCGCCAGCGGTCCGCAACGACACTTTCGGGTGAGCCGCGATGTCCATGCGCGACCTTCCGCGTTAGCTCTGGTGACGCGGGCAGCTCCAGCCCACCAGCCTCGCCAACACACCCCGTCACACCCCGTCAGAAACGCGGCCATGACCGGGGCCTGGGACTCCTGCCAGCGCCAAGCCGCGATCGGGAGGCTTGCATGATGACGATGCCGGCGATCATGGCGGACGAACTCGGGAAGCACATCGCGAGCGACTTCCGCGACCTTCGGCCTCGAAGGCCTGTGGCTCAACTTCGATGCGGACGACGATGACTTCGGCAACGGCTTCGTTGGCACCTTCACCCCGCCAGGCGGACCGCCGGTCGATATCTTTGCCCCCGCCGTTGGCAACGACAACGACTTCTTCGTGGCGCGCGCCAAGCTGAACTTCAAGTTCGGCACCTACTGACCGCACATGACAATACATGGAAAAGGTCCGGACAGGTTCCGGGCCCTTTCCATGCCCTGTTAGACAAAGGCGATTTACTGATGGGGCGACTGTTCCAATGGAACCGACGCGAGCCGCTCATCAACACACTGCTATTACACTCGGATCGTTCTTAGGATCAGCCCTTGATCAGGTCTCTCGGGCTGCCTCCCGAATGCGTGTCACCACGAGCCGCCTTTCAACCGCCCTGTTCACGACTCCGTGCCCTGAATGCTGCCAGCAGGTCGTTAGCGTGAACTTGCTTTGGGGGAACAGCTATAGGCGACGGTGATCGAGTTCGCGAGGAGGACATTCTGGTGGGCCCGAGCGGCTGCTTCGCAAGCTTGCGGGGTATCGTACTCAGCGACAACGGTATGATTCTGTCCGGTCAACAGTGTCATCAACAATACTGTTATTGTCATACTCCATGGCCCTCCCCGGCCATCAAAAGAGGCTCTTCCCAGGATCTCGATGCCTGCGGATGATTTCCCAGATATCACCCGGGGTCAGGTGATCAGCTTGTGTCGCTTGCCCGTGCAGCGCATCTTCTGACGAAGTGCAAGCGGGCCATTGTGATCCCGCTTGCCGGACATGCTTGATCGGTTGGGCCAAGGACTTGTCATTTTTGACAAAAGGTTTGTGCGCGGCCGTCTCAAAACGAAAAGCCGCTGGTGCCGTCCGACAGGTGGTAGACATTTGAGAGGGTGGCGCAGTCTCCGGGTGTTGCAACTCACGCACCGGAATCCGGTGTCTTAAAGCGGACCTCGCACGGCTGGTCGGCCAGCACGCCACCATTCTGTCCATGGACCTGATCGGGCGGCTGATGCTGCATTCCCAGACCGTGGGCGCAGCCCTCGATGGCCTCGTGTCCAACCTGCGTGTGCAGGACTGGGCCGTGGTTGCCGCGCTGACGGTCAGCGGCGACACGGCGCTGCTCACGTATGCGGTCTACCAGCCGCAGCGGAAGGGCACGGAGGCGATCATCGAGCCGGCCATGGCGGTTGCGGCCAACGCGCTGCGCAGTCTTTGCGGCTCCGACTGGTGCCCGACGGAGGTGCTCCTGCCATGCACGGCCCTGGCGGAGGTCGAGCCTTACTGGCGCCATTTCCGGGCTCCGGTCCGGTTCAACCAGGAGAGTGCCACCCTGGTGTTTCCGGCCGGGGACCTGAAGCGCATGGTGCCTGGGGCCGATCCGCTGCTGCATGCCATGCTGGAGGATCAGCTTCGACGCCTGCGGGGCGGAGCGGGATACGAGTTCCCGGATGACATCCGGCGGCTGCTGCGCACGCGGCTGACGAGCAATCGCTGTTTGGCGGCCGACATCGCCGAGCTTCTGGCAATGCATCGGCGGACCTTGAGCCGCCGCCTGAAGGACAGCGGCACGGGCTACCGGGCCATCAGGAACGAGACCCAGTTCGAGATCGCCCGGCAGTTGCTGGAGGAGACCGGGGTGCCTCTGGGTGAGATCGCGGCGGCGTTGGGCTATTCGGAAGCCGGCGCCTTCACCCGCGCCTTTCGGCGCTGGTCGGGCCGGACGCCGACCGCCTGGCGGGCCGACGGTGGCCGCACGCGGTAACGCACCTTGGGCCGATCCCTGTCAGGGGATGGATCCGGCCGAGCCGGACCCGTCCCGATGAGCGCCACTGCGGCCAGGGTGACGGCAATGCAGAGTGGCGCGCTCATCATGATCTTCCCGAGCATGGCCCTTCTCCATGACAGGATCCCGTCACGGCTCTCCGGATGGGATCCCGGTGGCGAAGGCCTTGTGTGGGATGAGGGGCCCTCGGAGGAGGATCATGCCGCATCCAGTGACGGGTTGCTTGACGGATCTGGACAGCGGCTGAACACTTCAGGACAATCGGCGGGTGCGAAAAGCAAGCGTGCCACCTCAGAGGCCCAACGACGTTTGCGTTCAGGCTCCGCGGGCTACCAAGCACCCTGGAGATCCCGGTCCAGACGAATGAAAGGCTGGCGCAGTGTCCTGGCCGCGATGGGGCATGATCAATGGGGTGGCTGTCATTGCAGATTGATGACACCCAATCCGAAGCCCGACGGGTCGTGGGTGATCCAGACCTCGCCCTGTCCAAGCATCATCCCCTTGTCCCGGACAAAGACCGTTTCGAAGCTGGTGTTTGCAACGACCTCCCGAATGCGCGGACTCATGATGGCATCCTTCACCGCAGCAAGCTGCTCACGGGTGCGGATCATCCGCTTGGCCTTGCGCGTGATCGACAAGGGATAATGGATAACCCGGTCGAGGAGTTGGATGTCGCCGGACCGAAATGCTGCCTTGACGCGCCTGAAGCTGTAATAGGCATCGAGGGGATCGAAGCCCAAGCTGCGGTAGCTGGCCTCGACCTCCGGGGACAGCTTCGGCCGGGAGAACCCTGCCTCCGAGGGTGTCGTCGGCAGGCCCATCGATCGGCACAGTTCCCTCCCGAGGAGGTTGAGGGCCGTGTGACGGTCATAGAGCAGTTGCAGCTTCGGCTCGCGGGCTTGTGCCGCTCCGGTCGCAAGGGATCCCGTGATCTCCGGCTCGTCCGGCGTGTTGCCAGCTCCGGCATATCGGCCCTTGCGGGCGAAAGAGCTTTGCGCCAGTGCGTATTCGAGTTGGCTGCGGGCAATCCAGGTCCGCTCCTCCACTTCGGCCAGGACCTGGTCATTCGACGGTCGGATGTCGGGACCTTTGGCAATGTCGGCGGGGAGGGCCTGTAAGGCTTCCTGCGGGTTGGAACCCTTCTGCTTGTCGGATGGGGCTTGCGGATCAACCTTGTAGGTCCGCCCGTAAACCTGAATGAAGAAGGGATTCGCACGCACTGGAGGCACGAAGAGAAGTGTCAGCAGGCATGCGCACCCCCCAAGAGCTCTCACGGCGAAGCAGGCCATCGCCGCCTCTGTTCATAAGATCTAGTAATGATGGTGCCGAACCGCACGGCGTGTCGACCGTCGGGCCACGCCCGCCACGCTCCCCGGCGTCGCCGGTCGGCCGACGACGGCCTGAGCGGTGTCGCATTTGAGGCCGATGCTGATCGTGCTCGCGTGACCCGGCGCCGTTGCATTCGACCGGCTCACGCCAATCGACACCGGAAGGGCGATGAGGAAGGCCGCGACACCGCCTGTCACGGCTAGTTTCAAGGGAAGATTGCGCATGGTGCACTCTCCATTTTCTGGCGTTAACCGCCTTACACCATCTCGCATCATAGGCTCACGGACCGGAGCTGCTTGACTGACTGGGCCAGCGCTTTGCCCTTTTAAGACAACCGCCTCCGCATCCCCTCAGTCGGGCAGGATTCGACCAAATGGGCTTACATTTCATGCTTCGTTGCAGGCATGCACATATACGTCGAGAGGCGAAAGAGGACGCAAGGCCTCATTGGCCTTTCGCGGTGGTGTGCTCGCTCCCAGCACCGAGCGCAGCAGAGAATGATGACCGTCCGCACGGTCCTGTGCCCAAAATGGCAAATCTTTGGCTTAAAGGATCAAGCATGTTCTGCCCACGGCATCACAATGGATCTGCTTGTAACTGTCCGCCCAGCCTTATCATCTGTCGGACAACGGGAGCATGGCGATGAACGGGTTGCTTCCGGTTCCTGGGAGTTGGCCTTCACCATGCCTCGGGCGCTCGCATCGGGTTCGGGCCCCTCATGACGATGAGGATGCCCAAGGCAACTCGGAGGCCGCGTCTGACGGGCTCTTCAGGCTCGGTAGGCATCAACACTGTGCGTGATGATGCCGGGAGCGTACAAACCAGGGGATCTTCCGGGCCGCCAGCTATGGAGTTCTGGACATGAGCAAAATCATCAATTCAGGCACGATCTCTCGTCGCCAAGCCTTTTCTCTCGTGGGGTTCGCAGCCACGCTTGCCCTGGCCGCGCCTGCGGCGGGTCTGATGGTGACAGAAGCTGAGGCTCAGACCGCAGGCATGGAACGGCGTCATGAGCGGCGTACCGGACGGCACGAGCGGCGCACCGAGCGGCGTACCGGACGCACGGAGCGCCGTGAGGAGCGCCGTGACTGAGCGGGCTGCCTGACTCGACTCTTGTTGCACGCATGACCGGACGGTGGAGCTGAGGTGTTCCCTTACGCCCGGAAGGAGGAGGCTGGAGTGTCGGACGTGAATTCGAACTTCCGCCCGCCCCCTCCTTCGTGCGCGCCATCCTGTCGTTCGCGACGGGCCGGCGGTCGGCAGGTATCGGATACATCCACGCAAGCCGCGTGAAGCTGCACCGCGCCTGGACAGTGCAGCTTCGACTTCGTGAGCAGGCTATCGGGATGGCGCTGTCCCGGGAGGCGTCCCGCCCGAACCGCTACCGGACGGCATCGCCGTGCGTGCCCGCTCGAGCAACGTCGTGGCCGCCTCGACGCAAGACCTCATGGAATCACGCGGATCACACCGCACGGCGAGGGTCGTGTCCCCGGCACGCAGCAGGAAACCGGCGCCGCGTGTCGGGCCTCCCCGACCCATTCCGCCCCCGTCGAGCCCACGCAGAAGATCGTCGAGGTCACGATCCTGCCGACTGTAGGACGAGCCGCGGTCGCCGGAATCGTCCGAACTTTGGCCGAAGGCAGGCAGGGCGATCAGCATCAGCCCGGCTGCCGCAAGAAACGCTCTCTTCATCTCGTTCCTCCTGTGGATTGGATTCGGGGCGGATCAGTCGCGGCAGATGCGCCGGCGCACCAGGACCAGGAGACTGCCGTCCTGGGCCCGCAGGCTGCGGGTGAGGAAGTAGCAGCCGCCGCCATCCATACGCGCGGCCAGACGTTCCCGCAGGCGACCGCGCAAGCCGCCGCCGTCCTCCTCGTCATCTCCTCGCGAGGCCAAGCGTTCGCGGAGACGCTCCCTCAGGCCGCCGCCGTCCTCGTCCTCCGAGCGCGCGGCCAGCCGTTCGCGGAGCCGCTGGCGCAGGCCGGGATGGTCTCGCAGGAAATCCATGAGTTCACCGCGACGATCCCCGCGCTCCTGGAGCAGGTCCAGGAGCATGTCGCGCTGATCCCGGCGCTCCTGCATCAAATCCATGAGCATGTCGCGGCGGTCACTGCGTTCCTGAATCCAGTCGCGCAGAAGATCGCGCAGGCTGCCGTCGCTCATGTCGGATCCGTCGGTGCTCCGATCGTCTTGCTGGGCGGCCGCCGGGGACGTCGTGGTGAGCAGGAGAGCGGGGGAGGCAAAGAGGCTGAACGCCGTCAGCGCCAGAACAGGCAATCGGGTCATGATGCTCCTCCAGTCGAGAACCAGAAACAGGCTCAACTCGGACCCACATCCGCGCCTTCCGGCAGATCTCCTCACATCTTGATCGACTTTGGGGCGGATGCGACGCGGGAGTCCGGGTTTTGCATGAAAGCTGGTGCGCGGGAGCCTGAGGACCAGGAACGCATGCCTTGGAGAACAGGACTGCCCAGGACACCGGCTTGTCAGCTTGTCGATCCTATCGGTGCATGTTGGCTTCTTTGCGTCTGCATGTTCGTCCCAATGGAAGTGCTGCGGAGCATAAGGGGTATCCCGCCGCATCTTTCGCAACATCTCGGAACGACTCCCTCGAGCTTCTAGCTTGTCCGCCGATTGCGCCGATATGCCGGATTTCCGTTCGCCGTGCTGAACTAGGCAGTCAGCCATGGAGACAGATCCTGTATTCAGGGTCGATCGGCAGGGTTCCACGCTGGATCCCAAGCGCCTCGCCAACGGCGGGCGTGGGTTGGCAGGAAAGGTCAAGGGAACGTCCCTGGCGGTCAAGCACGACGCCACGATTCGCCTATCCTCGAGTCTCACACAAGCGACGTGCGTCCTATCCCGTGGCAACATGGAGGTTCAGATGCGTTTCCATGCGAACCCTTCGACACGACTGACGTCTATAGCAGTGGGCGTTGTCCTGTTCTCGACCATGTCTGTTGCTCAGCCGCTGACGTTAACGGTCAATCCGGCCACGGGCGGCGGCGGAACCAGCTATCCGGACCTGGGCTATGCCCTGAATCCAGCAAATCTCCCGCCCGGCGTGACCCCCATGGGCTACACTCAGAACGGCTGGCTCCAGGTTCCGGCCGACAACCTTCATGCCATCGGACCACGCTATGCCCAGCCCAGCGGGACCAAGATCCGCCGCGGAAGCCTGAGTCCGGACTGGATCGACACTGGGGACATGCAGAGCGTCTCGATCTACGGACTTTCGTCAGGGGCCCAGTACGTCTACTTCATCTCGCCCGACCAGAAGATCGTCGTGGTGGATCCGCAGTCCCGCCGGGTCATGCGCGTGATCCGGTGAGCCGGCGCATCTGACAAGAACGTCGTTGGCTTCTCGGTCAGACGCCGCCGGAAGTGGCAGGCAGGCCGCAGGAACTTGAGCCGCCTGATGGCGATCCCGCGGCATGGAGCGCTGGAACTGTCCTGCATGTGATCAGGCCCCAGCAATACTGTTGGTGATGGACGCGCCGCGTGTCGCGGCCAGAGAGGGCCTTGGTGCGCGTCGGCCATAGGACCGCTCCTGGCACATCTGGGACGCTCGCCCTTGGGCCGCAATCCTCACGCAACCGGACGTTCCGAAAAGTGAATGGACTTCACTGCCTGACCCTGCTTGTGTCAAAACGCGAACAGGTCCGCTCTCGACGAACTATTCGTACAAGTTCTACGTCATATGCCGCGAAATCACCGACCAAACGGCCTTGCAAGAAATAGAATTGCTCAAGCGAGCGACGTGTCAGCGTTTTGACACAACCAAGACCCGCTGCGGACCTTGGCGTTGAATCCCTCGCGGATGATGAGCCTGTCCCAAGATGGCCTGCCGTTGGATCGTCGCTGCCGGATTGCCGACCTGATAGAATGGTCGAGCGGTGTTGTGCCCTTGGCTTGGTTGAATGACTGAGCGATAGGCCGAGCCGGCCACAAGTCGGCAGATCTCCTCAAGGAGAAACAGCCGTGGCGACAGCATGGGTGGAGCGGCGGTTAGTGGCGATCCTGGCGGCGGACGTCGTCGGGTACTCTCATCTCGTGGGAATGGATGAAGCCGGGACGCTTGCTGCCCTGAAAGCCCTGTGGTGCAGAAGGGTGTGATGGAACGCCAGGATGGCGTCCCGCTCCAGCGCCGCATGATCCTTCGCATCGGCAGCAACCTTGGCGATGTCGTGGTCGCGGGTGATGACCTGCTCGGCGATGCGATGAACGTTGCGGCCCGCTTGGAACAAATCTGCGAGCCCGGCCGGGTGTTGATCTCCGGCGCGGCCTATGACCAGCTCCAGGGCAAGATCAATCTGCTGATGGAGTTCGCGCGGGTCAAGAACATCGAGCGCCCGATCCGGACCTATCGGATCCGGCGCGGGGCTGTGCTGCCACGAATGCTTTTGTGCAGATCAGTGACATAGCACGGGCTCGCCGCCGCCACCCTGTGGCCGCCTCCGACTAATGCAATTGAAGAATGGCCGGACCTTCTGCCACTTTCGGTGCACTCGCGCCAATATTCGACGCATTCTGCCCGATCCAGTCCTTGGCTCTTTGCACACTCTCATTCGTGCCCGCCTCGTCCTGACAGACCGTGACGGAGACGCCACCCTCGCCGGTGCGGATCAGGGAGTAACCGACGAATCCCTTGACCGACCGCATCAGGCTTTCGACATCGGACTTACGCTGCTCCAGCAGATCGAAGAGTTCCTTGGCGCCTTCACCGGAATAGGTTCTGATCACGGCGTGCATAGCTCGGTCCTCCGTTAAGCGTTTCTGCGAATGACGCAGACGATCGCCCTGGATCGCGCAACCGACTGCACCTGGTTCGAGGTTTGCCGAGTCCGATGAGCGACCGGCCGGCGGAACTTGGGAGTCAGTCGAGAAAGTCGACCACGCCACTTTCCAGATCATAACGAGCGTGGACGACCTTCAATTGACCCTCGTGAACCAGTTCCCTAACGATGTCGCTTCCGGCCAGGATCCCGGCGGCATTGCGGCGCGCGTTCTCGCGTACAGTGTTGTCGACGAAATCACCCGGCTTGCCCTCCTGTGATTTCGCGGCCGGAACGATCGCCTCGACCATCGGCCCGATTGAGCCCTGAAGCTCGACATGTTTTGCGACAACGTCGCAGGCTGCCTGTACTGCGCCGCAGCGCTGGTGCCCCAGGACCACGACCAGCGGTGAGCCGAGATGCTCGGCACCGTACTCGATCGTCCCGAGGACAGCCGTATCAACGACATTGCCCGCGTTGCGGGCGACGAACAACTCGCCGAGGCCGACGCCCCCAAAGATGAGCTCTGGCGCGACCCGGCTGTCTGAGCAGGTCAGGACCGTTGCCCAAGGTGATTGGTCTCCCGCGGTATTGGCGCGCTCCTCGCGGAGCCCTGCCTCGCACAGTTGCGGTGCGTTCACGAACTTGTCGTTGCCAGCTTTCAGTCTGGCCAGAGCGTCGTCGGGGCTCAGGTTTGTCCTTGCGGAGGCGGGCTTAGACCCGCCACTGATTGTCCATATGCATGCCGCTGCGGCCCCGGTTGTGGCGAGCGAGATCAACTTCCGGCGGCTCATCCTGATGCAGTCAATGCACATGGCGTTACCCGATGGCTTGGAACATGAGGCACCCGTCGATCCAAACGGCAGGCTCCCGACGGACATGCACTGTAGAAGGATTTATTGTCGGCGCTTGATCCGACAGGACAGGAGCTTGCCACTTTGGGACGGCGGCCACACAGGGTTCGCGAGACATCCGTATTCTGCATGCGACGCTAGAAGGGGACCGACTGATATCGACCAGTTTCGGGTGTTCGTGTCTTTGGCGCGAACGCCCGTTCATGGCACTTCTCGGAAGAAGGGTTGATGTCGGCTCAAGGATCCAAGACCGGACTATCCAGAGGACACCTGATCTTCTTGGCGTGACCCGAAGCGGTCATGGATCAGTCAGGCTCCCGCTTACTTGCCGGGAAATGGCGGTAGAAGGTCGATCGCCCGACTTGCAGCAGCTTCGCGACCTTCGCCGGGCTATCGCCCGCCGCGAGCAACTTGCGGGCAGTGTCGAGCATGTCTGGCGACATCACCGACTTTCGCCCTCCGCCATTGCAGCCTTTGGCACGCGCCGCCGCCAGGCCCGCGATGGTCCGCTCCTTTATCAGCTCGCGCTCCATCTCCGCGACCGAAGCGAGGATATGGAATAGCAGCCGGCCCGAGGGTGTGGACGTGTCGAACCCATCCGTCAGAGATCGGAAATCGACCTTGCGCGCCGATAGGTCGGCCGCCAGCTCGATCAGCCCCTGGATTGAGCGGCCGAGCCGGTCGAGCTTCCAGATCACCAGCGTGTCGCCAGCACGCACGAACCCGAGGGCTTCCGCCAGCCCCGGCCGGGTTGCCTTCGCGCCACTCGCCTTGTTGGTAAACAGCTTTTCGCATCCGGCCTTGGACAGGGCGTCGGTTTGCAGCGCCAAATCCTGATCTGCCGTCGAGACACGTGCGTAGCCGATCAGCATCTGTCCCGTAACTCCGTCCCAAACCGCCAGTTTCGGGAATCATATTTCGGGAACAGGTTTTGGGAAAGCCAAACCTGCTTTCCGGGTGTCTTCACGCTCCGGCCCTGGCTGTCCCGTTGGCGGATCCCTTGCGAGACACCTAGGCTCAGGACTCGTTAATTGAGGTAGAAGGCGACGGCAGCCGCGATGCAAATGGCTGAGAAGAAGGTGTGGGCGCAGCGGTCGTAGCGGGTGGCGATCCGGCGCCAGTCCTTGAGCTTGGCGAACATGTTCTCAACCTTATGCCG
>NZ_JBFRGW010000049.1:0-27102 GCF_052115545.1 Microvirga sp. 2MCAF35 | reverse complement strand
TCTAAACGCCTAAAAGAACCGTGCGCGAGGAGCAGTTCGGCTCTTCCATTCACATCAGTAGCGAGCCGGATTGCCCGTCGCGCCACCCTCGATCAACCTTCAGGCTCGCAGCGCAAGCTGCGGGCCCATAGGTGCTGGCTCTTTGACAGGAACACTCACACCCACCGCCTCAGGGCCGGGTCACCCGTTCGGTCCAGCGCTCCGCTGTCATCCCCGGCGCACGAAGTGCGGGAAGGGGATCCACGATCAAGCGCCGAGCTATGGATTCCCTTTCCCTCCGCTGACGCTCCGGCCGGGAATGACACCCGCGGCGTCATGGCCGAGCGTGACGGAACGCGGTTCAGACGAACTGGGACAGGCCCGGAATCGAGCCCATGATGGTGCCCATCGTGTCCTCGCCGGCCTTTTCGCGGCCATAGGCGAAGAGTTCCTTCCCGAGGGGCTGCATCTGGCCCATGGAGACGCCGATGCCCATGAGCTGGCCGCCGAGCGCCATCACGCCGCCCCCCATGGAGCCTACCATGCCCATGAGTCCGCCGCTGCCGCCGGTCTTGGACTGCTCGATGGCTTCCTGGGCGCCCGGCAGGGCTTCGATCAGCTGGTTGACTTCGGCCTGCGGTCCCTCCTTCTGGAGATAGCCTAGAATAAGGCCGATGGCCTTGTGAGCGGTCGCCTGATCGAGGCCGGTCTTCTGCGTGATGCGGGCGATGAGTTCTTCCATCTGATTCTCCTGAAGCTTGTACAAAGCGGATAGTTCATAGGTAAACTATTAAATCAAGAAACCCGACAGTGGAAACTCGCCACGAGACATCTAAGATCCTTCAAGCGAGTTGGGAGAGACGTGATGCTCGAAGACGGAAAGATCTTCATCGGTAAAAGCACCAAGCCGGAATATCTGGATCTGAGGCTTGCCAACCGCCACGGCCTGGTGACCGGCGCCACGGGCACGGGCAAGACCGTCTCGCTGCAGGTGCTGGCGGAGGGGTTCTCCAATGCGGGCGTGCCGGTCTTCGCCGCCGACATCAAGGGCGATCTCTCCGGCATGGCCGCTCCCGGCAACGGCAAGGAGCCTCTCGTCAAACGCGCCAAGGAAATCGGGATCGAGTACGTGCCGGACAAATTCCCGGTGGTGTTCTGGGACCTGTTCGGCGAGCAGGGGCACCGCGTGCGGGCGACGATCTCCGAGATGGGGCCGCTGCTCCTCTCCCGCCTGCTCGATCTCAACGACACCCAGGAGGGCGTGCTCAACATCGCGTTCCGCATCGCCGACGAACAGGGATTGCTGCTGCTCGACCTGAAGGATCTGCGCGCGCTGCTGCAGCTCATCTCCGACAATGCGGGCGAGCTCACCACCACCTACGGCAACGTGTCGAAGGCCACCATCGGGACGATCCTGCGCCAGCTTCTCGTTCTCGAAAATCAGCAGGGCGACGAATTCCTCGGCGAGCCGGCCCTCGACATCAAGGACCTGATGCGCACGGATCGCGACGGGCGCGGCGTCGTGAATATTCTTGCGGCCGACAAGCTGATGAGCAATCCGCGGCTCTACGCCACGTTTCTTCTCTGGCTCATGTCCGAACTGTTCGAGGAACTGCCGGAGGTGGGCGATCTCGACCAGCCCAAGCTCGTCTTCTTCTTCGACGAGGCGCATCTTCTCTTCAACGACGCCCCGAAGGCGCTCGTCGAAACCGTGGAGCGGGTCGTGCGGCTCATCCGCTCGAAAGGCATCGGCGTGTACTTCATCACGCAGAACCCGGTCGACGTGCCGGAGAGCGTGTTGGCGCAGCTCGGCAACCGGGTGCAGCATGCGCTTCGCGCCTATACGCCGCGCGAGCAGAAGGCGGTGCGCGTGGCGGCGCAGACCTTCCGCCAGAACCCGGCCTTCGACACGGAGAAGGCCATCACCGAACTCGGCGTCGGCGAAGCCCTGGTCTCGACCCTGGAAGGAAAGGGAGCGCCATCGATGGTGGAGCGCACGCTGATCGCGCCGCCCATGGCGCAGGTCGGGCCGATCGAATTGTCCGAGCGCCAGCAGATCGTGGCCTCAAGCCCCCTGCGGGGAAAATACGATGAGCCGGTCGATCCGGAATCCGCCTACGAGATGCTCGCCAAGCGGGCCGAGAAGGCCGCTGCCGATGCCAAGGCGGCGGAAGGAGGAGGGGGCATTCTGGACATGCTCGGCGGTCTCTTCGGCACCAACGGTCCGCAGCGCAAGGGCTCGATGACCATGACGCAGCGGGTGACCCGCGAAGTCACGCGCACGGTCGTCAACCAGACGGTGGGAAGCCTCGCGGCCGAGATCGGCAAGTCCCTCGGCGGGCGCCAGGGAAGTTCCATCGGCCGCGCCATCGTGCGTGGAACCCTGGGCGGGCTGTTGAAGCGGTAGCGCCGGCCGGCACCTCGCTCGGCGTCGACGATGCATCATATCCGCCTCGCACAGCTTGACGATCTTGCCGCCGTCGAAGCGATCGTCCAGGCCGCCTATTCGCCGTATATCCCGCTCATCGGGCAAAGGCCCGGGCCGATGCTGGACGACTATGCCGCCCTCATCGCGCAGAGTTGCGTCCATGTGCTCGTCGCCGACAAGGGGGTGGCCGGGATCCTCGTTCTCATGCCTGACGATGGGGCCATGCTTCTCGACAATGTGGCCGTCCACCCCGATCGGCACGGATGCGGCTATGGGCGTGCGCTGATCGCCTTTGCGGAAAGGCACGCCCGCGAGCGCGGATTCAAAGCCATCCGGCTCTATACGAACGAAGCCATGAGCGAGAACATTCGCCTCTATGAGCGGCTCGGATTCGTGGAGACCCATCGCGCCGAAGAGAAGGGCTTCCGGCGCGTCTACATGACGAAGCTGCTGACCTCCACGCCCTGAGGCGAAAGCTCATACTTGCGATGTCCTGGGCGATGGGGGTACGTCTTGGGACGACACGTCCACAAGGCAGATGTTCCCAATGTCCCATCTCGACCAAGTTCTTTCCAAAATCGATTCCGATCTCGACGCCTCCCTGGAGCGGCTGTTCCAGTGGTTGAAGGTTCCCTCCATCTCGACCGACCCTGCCTACAAGGATCACTGCCGCACGGCTGGACAATGGCTCGTGGATGAGCTGAAGGGCATCGGCGTCGAAGCATCCTTACGCGAGACGGGCGGGCACCCGGTGGTGCTCGGCCATGCGGGCGGCGAGGCGAAGCTGCATGTGCTCTTCTACGGCCATTACGACGTGCAGCCGGTCGATCCGCTGGAGCTGTGGGAAAGGCCGCCCTTCGAGCCGCGCATCATCACGCTGCCGGACGGACGCAAGGCCATCAGCGCCCGCGGTTCCGCTGACGACAAGGGGCAGGTGATGACCTTCGTGGAGGCCTGCCGCGCCTGGAAGGCCGTGACGGGCTCGCTGCCGATCACCATCACATTCCTCGTCGAAGGAGCGGAAGAGGATGGTTCCAAGTTCCTGCCCGAGTTCATCGAGGCCAACAAGGCGGAGCTGAAGGCCGACGTGGCCCTCGTCTGCGACACCGGCATGTGGGATCAGGACACCCCCGCCATCACGTCCTCCCTGCGCGGCATGGTCTACGAGGAGGTGATCGTGCGCTGCGCGGACCGCGACCTGCATTCCGGCTCCTTCGGCGGCGCGGCGCGCAACCCGGTCCACGTGCTGTCGAAGATCATCGCGGCCATCCACGACGATAACGGCCGCATCACGATTCCGGACTTCTACGAAGGTGTTCCCGAAACGCCGTCGCAGGTTCTCGAGCAGTGGAAGGGTCTCAATCTCACCGAGGAGGAGTTCCTCGGCCAGGTCGGCCTGAAGCACTCCGCCGGCGAGAAGGGACGCATGCTCATCGAGCAGATCCAGTCGCGCCCCACCTGCGACGTGAACGGCATCATCGGCGGCTATACGGGCGAGGGCACCAAGACCGTGATCGCCGCCGAAGCGCGCTGCAAGATTTCCTTCCGCCTCGTGGGCGATCAGGATCCGGAGAAGATCTCCCAGAACTTCCAGACCTTCGTGCGCGAGCGCATCCCGGCCGATTGCTCGGTGGAGTTCATCAAGCACAAGGGCTCCCGCGCTCTGGCGCTTCCGCATGATTTCCCGGCCATCACGGCGGCGAAATCGGCCCTGCACGATGAATGGAAGAAGGACCCCATCGTCATCGGCATGGGCGGCTCGATCCCGGTCGGCGGCGACTTCAAGCGCACGCTCGGCCTCGACACCCTCTTCGTCGGCTTCGGTCTCGACGACGACCGCATCCACTCGCCGAACGAGAAATACGACCTCAAGAGCTTCCACAAAGGCACCCGCTCCTGGGCGCGGATCCTGGCGGCTCTGGCGAAGTAAGCAGTCTCGAACCTTGCATCCACCTCTGCGTCATGCCCGGCCTCGTGCCGGGCATCCACGTTTTAAGAGAGCAGCGGAACAATATGTCGTGGATGGTCGGGACAAGCCCGACCATGACGACATTCTAAGCAATTTCCCGGAGCGATCCGATTATCGCGTTCGGTGCAAGCTCCTCATATTCATCCGGCAATCCGAGCCGGTTGACCCAAACGGGCGTGAAGCCGAAGGCGGCGGCACCTGCAATGTCCCAGCGGTTCGAGGAGACGAAGAGCACCTCGTCGGCCGTGACGGGCAAAGCCTGAATTACGAGTTGATAAGTGCGCGGGCTCGTCTTGAACATCTGGGCCGCATCGACCGACAGGATCGTGTCGAGGTGGTCGGACAGGCCGGCTGATTCCACGGCCGCGTTCAGCATGTCTGGATCACCGTTCGACAGGATGCCTGTTTTCAAGCCTTGCTCGCGTAAAGCACGCAACGTCTCTTGCACCTCCGGATAGGCATCGAGATTACGGTAGGCCTCGAGCAGGCATGGTCTGATCGAACGGTCCACTTCCGGAAACCGGGCGAAGGCATAGTCGAGTGCCTTCTCGGTCAGGGCCCAGAATGTCTCGTAACGGCCGGCGAGCGACAGCACCCAGGAATATTCGAGCTGCTTTGCGCGCCAGACCTCCGAGAAGCGCGCCGCGTCCGGCCCGATCTCGGCCATATGACGGGCGACGGCCGAGTGCACGTCGAACAATGTTCCGTAGGCGTCGAAGATGACGGCTTTGGTCCAGGCCGGAATGATCGTCGAGGACATGAGCCAAGCGTCCCTTTGAAATAGCCCATAATTTGGCGCAAGGATGTTTCCAAATCGTTGGAAAGTCGCGCTTCTGGTTGAGAAAATGGCGCAGTTTCTCGCGCTTGAACACCCTTGTCCGGCGCAATGCAGGAACGTCCTTCCCAAGGCGAGCCGGCTGTCCCGTCACACTAACCTGGACGATGGGGGCTTGCTTGACCGGCCGAAACAGCGGCTTCGTCTCGTGAGCCTCTCCCTCTCCGAAGCCGCACCACCCTGACGCGTCTGCTGTCCCCGATGCCCGCGGAGCCCGGCACGACGATCCCAGATGCGGCATCGAGCTCTTGATCTACCTTGGATTTCCGCATCAAGAACCGCAGCACGACACCCAGCGATGCGGTCAGCGGGATCGCGACCAGCAGGCCGACGAAGCCGAACAGATATCCGAAGGCGAACAGCGCGAACATCAGCCAGACCGGGTTGAGCTTGACCCGGTTTCCGATGATCCGCGGTGAGAGCACGTAATCGGCAAGGATTTCGCCGAAGAGGAAAATGCCGGCCACGCAAGCCAGGAGCGTCCAGTCGGGCCAAAACTGGGCCACGGCAACGCACAGGGCGACGACGAGACCGGTCCCGGCCCCCAGATAGGGAACGAAGCTGATCAGGCCGGCGGTCAGGCCGATCAGGATGGCATGGTTGAGGCCGATCAGCCGCAGGGCGGCCGCGTAGAGCACGGCCAGGATGAGGCAGATGACGATCTGCCCGCGCACGAAGCCGGCCACCGTGTCATGGATCTCCCGCAAGAGACCCCGGATGTCCTCCCGATGCTTCGCCGGCACCCAGCCGTCGAGCATCGCGGTCATCCTATCCCAGTCGATGAGAAGGTAGATGCTCACGATCGGAACCACCACGAGGAGCGACAGGAGCGAGAACAGCGCCTTTCCGCCCGACCATGCCGAGCGGATGAGGTCGTCGAGCCAGGCGCTGCTCGTCGCCGCCATCGCGTGGGTGGCCGATTCCTCGATCCGCACTTCCCGCCCCATGAGTGCATGCAGCCAGGGCCGGCTCGTGTCGAGCATGAGGGCTTGGACCCGCGCGACATAACGGGGAAACTCGTCGACGAAGAACCGCACTTCCCCGACGAGGGCCGGGAACATCACCAGCGCAAGGCCGCCGCAACCGGCGACCAGGAGCAGCACGAGCATCAGGGCTGCGATCGAGCGATTGATCCCGACCCGCTCCAGTCCGTCGACGGCGGGGGCGAGCAGGTAGGCGAGCGCCGCGCCGACCGCGAACGGCAGCAGGATCTCGCGCAACACCACCAGCATCGCCAGTGCGCCGATGGTGATTGCGATCCAGAAGACGGTGGGACGGGTGACCGTCATTGCTTCACTCCCGGGCGGAGTTCGTTGCGTGCTCCCTCATGATGGGGCCGGAACGACGACCTTCCCCGTCGCGGGCCCGACCCGTTCAGTAACAAGGCCCATAAGGATAATAGCCGCACAAGCCGCCACCACCGTATCCAAGGTCAGGATTGGCCGCTTCGGCCGCTCCCATGGCGGTCCCGGCGGCAATGCCCGCCGCCGTGGCGCCCGCCCCATACCAGGCGCCATGATAGACCGGAGCATGCCAGTAATTGCCGTGCACTACGTTGACGTCGCCGACCCGCGCATAGCCGAAGCGATCCCCGTCCAGACGACCCGCGCCACCGAAGCGATCGAAGCCGCCGGCGCGGAAACCGCCACCGGCAAACCCGCCACGGAATCCGCCGCCGAACGCGGCAAAGTGATCGATGAACAGCGCCGCGGGGCCGCTCGCCCCATTCAGGTTGCCTTCCAGCACCGCAACGTCGAAGGTGAGGTTGCCGCCCTCGAGCTTCGGCGATTTCAGCGTCACGACGGCGTCGCTGACCTTCGAGCCGTCACCGCCCAGGATCGACACGGTGGCATTGGGCGGATCCACGGCAAAATTGTCCTTGCCCTCGTCCCATTGCATGATGAACTGCGCGGTCATCACGTGACCGGCTGCCCGCACCGGCCGGTCGGCGAACACGATCGAGTTCGGCGACACGCCGGTCAGGGTCAGCTTGTTGCCATCGAGCTTGGCGCCGGCCGCGTTGATCACGGCGAGCGAGGGAACCGGTCCTGTGGGCGTGACCCTGCCGATGGTCTTCGTCAGGGGCATCTGCGGTCTGCTGTCCGCGTCCTGTGCCAGCGCGCTGCCCGTTGTCGCGCAAAGGCCGCCGGCCGCCAGGATGAGGCAGGTGAATTGCTTGCTGAGCATGGCGAGAACTCCCTTTCGTCTTGCCGGACTTTCGTCGGCTGCTCTCGCATCGACATCGTCGATACGAGCAGGTGATTGGCCCGTCTGCCGCGGTGGCCTGGGATCAGCGCGTCTCAGGCGGGAAGATGACCTTCCAGTCGCGTTTCATGTCGACCACGGTCCAGCGGTCCATCGCCGCGGCATCGAGCGCCTTGTCCAGGCGACCGACTCGGGAATCACGGTCATAAGCGTATTCGCGCTCCGCATCGGTGTGGTGCACCAGGACGCCAAGGCGACGCCCGCCGGTCTCCGTCGTCCACTGCAGCATCTCGAGATCGCCGTCGGAATTGCCGAAAGCTGCAACGGGACGCAGACCGATGTGCTGGTTGATGCCGACCGGCTTGCCGGGGCCGTCATCCACGAAGTTGACTTTAGGCAATCGGAACAGGATCGGCGTGCCATCGCGTCTCTCGAAGCTCGTGACGATGCTGGACCCCACGATCCGCTCGGACGGAATGCCATAGCGCTCCGGCGCGAAAGCGCGCAGGAACTCGATTCCGCCACCCGAGACGATGAACGTCTTGAATCCGTTGGCACGCATATAGGCCAGCACTTCGAGCATGGGCTGGTAAACAAGGTCTTCGTAGCGGCGGCCGAAGCGCGGGTGCCTGGCGGTTGCGAGCCAATCCTTGGCGATCTGCTTGAACTCGGTCGGCGTCATGCCCGCGTGGGTCGCGGCAACGATTTCGACCGCTCCATGTTCGCCGGCAGCCGCGACCGCCGCCATATCGCCTTCGAGAGCCGCCTTGAAGGGCTGAGTGTCCTTCCATTCCGGGTGCTGCGGCGCCAGCGCCTTGACCCGGTCGAGGGCGAAGGCGAACTGGACATAGACCGGCTGTTCAACCCAGAGCGTGCCGTCATTGTCGAACGTCGCGATCCGCTCGGCCTCGGGGACGAAGTCCGGCGATCCCTCCCGGGTCACGTCCGTCACGAATGCGATGATCGTCTGCTTCACGCTGCCGTCATTCCACGAGGGCAGGGGATCGATTTGTGCGAGGGCGGGCGTGATCCAGGTTATGAATGCCGCTATAGCGCCGAGCCAGAACAGACGATTGCGCATGTGTGCCTCCCGTTTTACCCGTCGTTCAAGGAGCAGAATATGGCTCGGCGTCAGAAGTCATCGGATCCGTCTTTGCACCGGTAGCCGATGAAGCATTGCGGGTTGTTGGAACTCGGAACCCAGGCCGGCTCGGGGAACTGGTCGACCAGGCACTCGGCGCCGCTCCGGACGAAGCGGGCATAGGTGGTGGGGCTGGTATCGAGGACGACCGCGCCCTCCTTCATGACGAGCTGGCGGTTGGCGCCGCAGGTCCGCTGCGACGTCGGTGGTCCGACCTGAGCCGATGCTGCCGTTGTCGCCAAGCCGAGAGCAAGGATTGCCACTACACTTCTCATTTCCGTTTTCTCCTGTCAGATCCAACGGGGGGGGCCATCGGAGCTAGTTGCTGGAGGGTGGATTCCTGAGCTTCTCCATCGCCTGTTCGACCGAGAACGAGCCGGGTCTCTGGCGCGGCGGAAACTCCTGGAAGCTCGCCAGATGCTGTGCCACGAGCGCTTGGGCCGGCACGAGCACGAAGGCGTGCTCGATGAACCACCTGACGTAGTCGCCGGACTCATGCTGGGCTCGCTCGAACGGATCGGAACGCAGGTTGAACAGCATCGGAAGGCGCAGCTCCACCATCGGCTGCGCCCAAACGTCGAAACCCTCCGCCTTCTGCTCCAGGAAGGCCGCTTTCCACTGGTCATAACGTAGGCCCGCGAGATTGCCGTCGTCGGTCCAGTAGAAAAATTCGCGGCGCTTGTCCGGGCCTTTGCTGCTCAGCAGGTCACGCTGGTCGTAGCCGTCCAAGTGAACCTTGAAGGTCTTGCCCGCCGCATCGTAGCCTTGCAGCAGCTTGGTCTTGATGTCCGGTTCGCCGGCCGCGGCCACCAGGGTCGTGGCCCAATCCTCGGCGGAGAAGATGTCGTTGATCTCGGTCCGCGCCGGTACTTGGCCCGGCCACCGTATCAACGCGGGGACGCGATAGCCTCCCTCCCAGTTGGTGTTCTTCTCGCCGCGGAACGGTGTGGTTCCACCGTCGGGCCACGAGAAGGTCTCGGCGCCGTTGTCGGTGGTGTAGATCACGATCGTATTGTTGGCGATGCCGAGATCGTCGAGCTTCTTGAGAAGCTGGCCGACCTGTCCGTCATGCTCCACCATGCCGTCCGGGTAGAGCCCGAGCCCGGTCTTTCCCTGCGACTCGGGCTTGAGACGCGTCCAGATATGCATGCGGCTCGGATTGAACCATAAAAAGAAGGGCTTTTGATCCCGGTTGGCACGATCGACGAAGTCGAGGGAGGCCGAGAGGAATTCCTCGTCGATCGTTTCCATGCGCTTCTTGGTCAGCGGACCGGTATCGTCGCATTTCTGCTTACCCCACGGACCGAACCTCGGATCCTCGCCCGGCGTGTCGGTGGCCGCGGCGACGCATCTCAGGACGCCGCGCGGTCCAAACTGCGCCCTGAAGGCAGGGTTCTTCGGATAATCCGGATGCTCGGGCTCATCCTCGGCATTGAGATGATAGAGGTTGCCGAAGAACTCGTCGAAGCCGTGCACGGTGGGCAGGAACTCGTTGCGGTCGCCGAGATGGTTCTTGCCGAACTGCCCGGTCGCGTAGCCCTGCGGCTTGAGCAGTTCAGCAATGGTCGGATCCTTCTCCGACAAGCCCTCCTTAGCAGCAGGCAAGCCCACTTTCAGGAGGCCGGTCCGCAACGGACTCTGTCCGGTGATGAAGGCGGCGCGCCCGGCCGTACAGGATTGCTGGCCGTAGTAATCGGTGAAGATCGCGCCTTCGTTGGCGATGCGATCGATGTTGGGCGTGTGATAGCCCATCATGCCGCGGTTGTAGGCGCTGATGTTCCAGTAGCCGATGTCGTCGGCCATGATGACGAGGATGTTGGGCTTCTGCTGTTGCGCGGCGGCCGGCGTGCTGAGCGCGATCACGGAGGCGAACATCGTGACCAGGCCGACCCGGGGCATTCCACTGGCTTTCATGTTTTCAGGCCTCGCACCTCAAGGGTTCAGGTGGGCAAACGGGTTCCCGCATGCGTGCGACAGTTCACTCCGCGCGCCTGGCCGGCCGCGCTTTATCGATCTGATCGAGGACCTGGCTGGGCATGGGGCCTGCCGGATCCCGCATCAGTGCAAAGACCCTTATTCGTTGCCGCAGGGCGAATACGGGTAATAGCCGCACTGATTTGGTATGACGTACGAGTTATAGGCGGCACTCGCATTGGAGACTCTTCCTCCCCTGTACCAAGCGCCATGATAGACAGGAGCGTGCCAGTAGCCGCCAAAGTCATCGATGAACAGCGTCGCGGGGCCACTCGCCCCGGCCAGATTGCCTTCCAGCACCGCGACGTCGAAGGTCAGGTTGGTGCCTTCGAGCTTCGGCGCTTTCAGCGTCATGACGGCGTCGCTGACCTTCGAGCCGTCGCCGCCCAGAACCGACACGGTGGCGTTGGGCGGGTCCTTGGCAAAGCTGTCCTTGCCTTCGTCCCATTGCATGATGAACTGCTCGGTCATCACGTGACCCGCAGCCCGTATCGGGCGGTCGGCGAACACGATCGAGTTCGGCGCCACGCCGGTCAGGGTCAGCTTGTTGCCTTCCAGTTTCGCGCCCGCCGCGTTGATCACGGCAAGCGACGGGACCGGACCCGTGGGCGTGACCTGACCGATGGCTTTCGTCGGGAGCATTGGCGGCCTGGCGCCTGCGTCCTGCGCGAGCACCGCGTCTCCTGTCGCGCAGAGGCCACTGGTTATCAGGATAAAGCATGCGAATGGCTTGCTGAGCATGGCGGAAACTCCTCTCGTCTAGTCGGCTTTCTGCGGCATCCCTGCACCAAACCGTCGTCATCGATGCGAGCGGAGGACGGCGGACGCCGAGACCCAGCGATCCCGGCGCCTCCCATCGGATGCCTATGGCTACTTGACGTTCACCTTGTAGCTGAGCACGGATGTGCCGGGCTTTTCGTCGATGCTCTTTCCCGTCGCGGTAATCGCGAAAGCATCGGGACCGCTGTAGCCTGGAGCGGGCGTGTAGGTCCAAGTGTCCTTGTCGACCATGTTCAAAGTGCCGTGCTGCGGCCGCTGGCTGATCTCAGAACTGGTGAGCGTGCCCTGCGGGCTGATGTCGGACATGCATCCCTGTCCGGTCTGGACATCGAAGGCGCCCTCCATGTTGGCGCCCATGATGGCCCGATTGCCGGCGATGTTGCACATGCTCTGTGGAGCCTGGGCAAACGCTGTGCTGACACACAGGAACGCCACCGGGAGCACTACGATCGACAATAACGGCTTCATGACGGTCTCCTCTCTATTCCTCTGAACGTGATCGAGGTCCGCCCCTACACAGCGTCTGCTTGTTGGTTTGTGATCGGCGGGCACCTGGTCCGAGTGAGGCCCGCCGGTCTTGGATGGCTTTTTGCGTGCTTTGCTTCCGCTCAGGTCATTGGCCCGGGACGGCTTGCGGCTTCTTGAGCTGTTCCATTACCTGCTCGAGATTGTAGCTCGCCGGGTCCTGCATCGGCGGGAATTTCCTGTAGGTTTCGAGTTCCCTCAGCCAGAGCGCCTGGCCGATCGGCAGCATGTTCCAGTCATAGATGTAGGCCGAGACCGGTCCTGCGAGTGCGCCGCCCATGCCGAAGAGCGTCTTATACTGCTCCCCGATCGACGTCTCGAACGGATCGCGCTTGATGTTGACGACCTGGCTCCAATGGTAGGGGACGACACCAGTGAGGAAACCGGCCGGTGCGTCGGACACCATTGCGAAGTAGATCTTCCAGTTCTTGTAGCGCACCGCGGACGGGTCTTTGCCCGAGTAATAGAAGAAAGTGTCACGCGCGGACTTTGCCGACTTGCCTTCCAGGTAGTCGCGCTGATTGACGCCATCGAGCGTCGTCTTGACGATCCCGGGATACGTGCCGGCCTCGATCTGCGCCTTCAGCTCGTTGCCTTTCGGGCCGCCGGCGATATCGACGAGCGTGGGCAGCCAGTCGAGGGACGCGAAGATGTCGTTCTTGATCGTTCCCGGCTCGATGTGACCCGGCCAGCGCACGACCAGCGGGGCGCGCATGCCGCCCTCCCAGGTGGACAGCTTGCCGCCCTTGAAGGGAGTGGTGCCACCGTCGGGGAAGGTGATCGTCTCGGCGCCGTTATCGGTGGTGAACGCGATGATCGTGTTGTCGAGCTCGCCCATCTCCTCGAGCTTCTTCAGCACGTAGCCGATGTTGTCATCCATCTGCTTCATGCCGGCTTCGTTCACGCCCCAGTCCTTGCCGCCGGGTTCGCCCACCATCGCCATGTACTTGTCCGGCAGCACGGTCGTGACGTGCATGCGCGCCGGATTGTACCAGGCGAAGAACGGCTTCTGGGTCTTTTCGGGATCGTTGCGGTCGAGGAAATCGATGAGCTTGGCCGAGATCTCCTCGTCCACGGTCTTCGAACGTTCGAGCGTCAGCGGCCCTTCATCCTTGCAGGTCTGGTTCGCCGCAGTTCCATCCGACGACCGGCACGAGAGCACCGGCCGCGGTGGCGTCAGGCACACGGTGGTCGCTGGATCGACCGCCGCGGGATCCTGGGCCAGCCCGGGGATCGGCGTGTTCCGGCATGGCGGCGCGACCGTCTGCTCGGTCGGCGTCTTGTTGATGTCGGGGAAGCTCACCCCCTGCATGGCGTCGAGGTGATAGAGATAGCCCCAGAACTCCTGGAACCCGTGCGCCGTCGGCAGCGCGTCGGTGTGGTCGCCGAGGTGGTTCTTGCCGAACTCGCCGGTGTTGTAGCCGAGATCGTGCAGGAACTTGGCGAGTGCGGGCGTGCCGGGCCGCAGATAGGACGGGCTGCCGGGCAGTTGCGGCGGGATCATGCCCGTGCGCAGCGGATGCATCCCGGTGAAGAAGGCATTGCGACCCGCCGTGCAGCTCTGCTCGGCGTAATAGGTCATGAACTTCGCACCCTCGCGGCCGATGCGGTCGATGTTCGGCGTTTCGCCGACCGCGATGCCCTGATGGTAGATGCTCGGCTGCATCCAGCCGATGTCGTCGCCCATGATGAACAGGATGTTGGGCTTCCGCTGCGGCGCCTGCGCGACGGCAGGCGCGGCCATCGCGGCCGAGACCAGGGCGGTCGCCCCGATCAGGGCCGATCTGGCTCGCATGCGCCGGAGGCGGCATCGTCCGCCGGGAGCTTGTGAGGATGGGTGATCACTGGTCATGGGATCTTCCTCTCTCTGATGATGCAGCGGAAGCCGACATGGTTTGTCGAGCTGTCGACGGACTGCGGGTGCGCGCTTACGGACGAACGGCGACGGCTGGCGTCATGAGCGGCGCTCCCGAAGACTGTGCATGCGCTCATTCTCGCGCCGATTGCCGTCCGGCCGCTATTGGGGTTCGCCCGAGAAATGGTGGAGGCAGACCCTGATTCCGGCCCCGGAAAGTCTTGGCCAGGGTCGCCTGGCTAAAGTCGCTGCGACTACAAGGGATACCCTGGGATGCAGCGTTCTCGACAGCATACCGCTCAGGGTTTAACCTGCACGCCAGCATCCCTGTTCAATGACATCGCGAGTGGGCGTACCGATGCCGGCCGATGGAGCCGGCTCCCAGGCCTGAGGGGGCCCCATGCTCGACGGTTCCGGTCAGCCGCTCACACTCGCCTATCTTGGCTTTCCGCTCCGCATCAAACGGCGGGTCGCCCTCATCTTCGCGACCCTGGTCCTCGCCACCTGCCTGGTGGTTGCGGCGCTGCTGCTCCTGAATGCGCGAAGTCAGAGCCAAGCCATCCGGGAGCGTGCCCTGAGCACGGTGATCGCGCTGTCCTTCGGGTTCGACCAGGAGGTGGCGGCCGGCAATGCCCTGCTGAAGGGGCTGTCCTCGTCGCCGGCCCTGAAATTGGCCGATGCCAGGGGCTTTTACAATCAGCTCAAGGCAACACCGGTTCACGATGGGTCCTGGCTGATCCTCCAGGACATGGACGGACAGGTCGCTAACACCCTCAGGCCCTTCGG
This sequence comes from Microvirga sp. 2MCAF35, assembly GCF_052115545.1. Lineage (NCBI taxonomy): Bacteria > Pseudomonadati > Pseudomonadota > Alphaproteobacteria > Hyphomicrobiales > Methylobacteriaceae > Microvirga > Microvirga sp. 2MCAF35. The sequence continues at coordinate 12,625 of NZ_JBFRGW010000049.1, read as the reverse complement.
AACGCCGCTGCCCCGGCACAGGGACTTCCCGAACTACCCGGAAGCCCTGAACCGGATCCGCGACCGCGGCTGGGCCGTCTCGGGCCGCATGACGAGCATCGTGAAGGCCGGCACGACGGTCATCGCGCTCAGCCTGCGGGTCGACAATGACGACGGCACGATGAAGGGTTTCGTCACCACCATCCTGTCCCAGGACCATCTCGGCAGTATCCTGGAAGCCCAGAGAGTTCCCGGGGAGTGGACGCTGGGGCTGTATGACCGCAAGATCCAGCCAATCGTCACGATGAGGGCAGGCGAGACGTCATCGCGCATTCCCGTGCCTGGCGTCCTCGGCTCGCGTCTCGGCGCCATTGACGGGGACACGACCGTGACCGGCGTCGTCCAGGGCACCGACGAACGCGGCATCCCGGTCCTTGTCGCTTATCGCAGTTCCGGGGCGACGAACTGGACCACGATGGCTGCGGTCCCGCTGACCCTCGTCGAGGCGCCGGTGCGGGATGTCCTGTGGCAGATCGCGGCAATGGCGGCCGCCCTCCTGGGGACAGGCGGGCTTGCCGCATTGTTCACGGCGCGGCAGGTGGAGCACCCTTTCCGGGCATTGTCGGATCAGGTCACCGGAGCCAGGAGGCGGCTCAGCGAGCTGTCCGACCAATTGCTTGCGCTCCAGGAGGAGGAGCGGCAGCGCATCGCCCGCGAACTGCACGACTCGACCGCGCAGCATCTCGTGGCCGCCAATCTCGGACTTGCAGGCCTCGGCGCCATGGCCCGGCGGAGTCCGGGGGACCGCAAGGTTCTGGCCGAAGTGGAGGGATTGCTGGCCCAGGCACTCCAGGAGCTGCGGGTGTTCACCTACCTCCTGCATCCGCCCAATTTGGCGAAGGACGGTCTCCAGGCCACCCTGCGCGATTTCGCCGAAGGGTTTGCCGGTCGGACCGGCCTGACGGCGAGAATCCGCATCCCGGAGGAGGTCGACGAGCTGCCGCCGGATCTCCAGCGGGCGATCCTGCGCGTCGTGCAGGAGGCCCTCACCAACGTGCACCGCCATGCCGGAGCCTCGCGCGTATGGGTCGATGCCAGGATTGCGTCGGGGCGGCTGGTCGTGCGCATCCGCGACAACGGATACGGGATGGCCCGTGGCGATCGGCCCGAGGGGCATGCCCGACTTGGCGTCGGCATCACCGGCATGCGCGCCCGCCTGGAGCAGTTCGGCGGCGACCTGCGGATCCGCACGGACCAGAGCGGCACCTCGGTCATGGCGGCGGTTCCGCTCAAGGAAACCGGCACGCGCCGCCGGACACGGCAGGACGCCAGGCTTGGAGACGAGACCTTGTCCTGAGGTAGCCTCCCCCAAGAGAGCCCGTTCAGGGCGGGACCCTGCCCCGAAATTCAGGGTCTGACCCTGCCGGTTTCAGGGTTCTCGCGAATTGGGTCGATGGTCGCATCGTGTATTCTATGACCGAACAAGGGTGGAAGGAGACCGCGCAATGACGCGCATCCTGATCGCCGACGATCACGACGTGGTCCGCTCCGGCGTGCGGACCATCCTGGAGGGGCACGAGGGGTGGGAGGTCGTCGGCGAGGCCCGGGACGGCAAGGAGGCCATCGACAAGGCCCTTGCCATCCGGCCCGACATCATCATCCTCGACTACAGCCTTCCACTGGTGAACGGGGTCGAGGCGACCCGGCAGATCCGGGCCCGCCTTCCCGGCGTGGAGGTCCTGATCTTCACGATGCACGACACCGACAATCTGATCAGGGACGTGCTCGAGACGGGGGCCCGTGGGTTCCTGCTCAAGTCCGATGCCGGTCAGTTCCTTGTCTCGGCCGTGGAGGCCTTGGCTCTCCACAAACCGTTCTTCACGAGCAAGGTTTCCGAGACCCTGCTCGAGACCTATCTGGGAAAGCAGCGAGCCAGCCTCTCGGCCTTGAGCGCGCGCGAGAAGTCCGTGGTCCAGCTGATCGCGGAGGGCAAGACCAACAAGCAGATCGCCAACCTGCTCAGCGTCAGCACCAAGACGGTCGAGACCCACCGTGCTGCGGCCATGAGCAAGCTCAACCTCGACACCACCGCCGCCCTGATCCGCTATGCGATCCGCAACAAGCTCGTGGAGGGCTGATCCCTGCCAATGATCAGCCCTCCTCATAGGACCCATCACAAGTCTTTATGTCACAATGGCCGAAGGGACGATTGACGGTTGGGCCCGCAAGGGATTCGATACGACAGTCATTCTGACCCAAAGGATTGAGAAAGTGGCTTGGTATTCGCAGACCTGGAACTGGTTCAACGGCGCATGGCATGAGGGCAACCCGCCCCTGATCGGGCCGCGCTCCCACGTCTCCTGGCTCGGCTCCTCCGTGTTCGACGGCGCGCGCGTGTTCGAGGGCGTCGCGCCGGATCTCGACCGGCATTGCGAGCGCGTGAACCGCTCGGCGCCCACCATCGGGCTGAAGCCCACCATGAGCGCCCAGGCCATCATGGATCTCGTCCGCGAGGGCGTGAAGAAGTTCGCGCCCGGGACTGCGCTCTACGTGAAGCCCATGTATTGGGGCGAGGCCGAGGGCCTGGCGACCATCGCGCCGGATCCGGAATCGACTCAGTTCTGCCTCTCGCTGTTCGAGGCGCCGATGCCGGTGCCGGGCGGCCTCTCCGTCATGAAGTCGAGCTTCCGCCGCCCGACCCTCGAATCCATGCCGACCGATGCGAAGGCGGGTGCGCTTTATCCCAACAACGCCCGCGTGCTCCGTGAGGCGAAGGAGAAGGGCTTCGACAATGCGCTCGTCTGCGATGCTCTCGGCAACGTGGCCGAGACCGGCACGTCCAACGTGTTCATGGCCAAGGACGGCGTGGTCTACACGCCTTATCCGAACGGCACGTTCCTGAACGGAATTACCCGCCAGCGCGTGATCCAGCTCCTGCGCGACGACGGCACGACCGTGGTCGAGGGAACCCTGCGTTACGAGGATTTTGCCACGGCCGACGAGATCTTCATTTCCGGCAACTATTCCAAGGTGATGCCGGTGCTGCGCATCGACGGCCGCGATCTCCAGCCCGGCCCGTTCTATCGGCTGGCGCGCGAGCTCTACTGGGCCTACGCCCACGACAAGGGTATCCTCAAGGCCGCTTGATCTGAGAGAAACTCTCTCAGCGTCATAGACCTGTCGTCGATCTGTTAACGGTCGGACATGGGGCTCCTGCAAGAGCAACCTCGCTTGAACAAGCAAACGAGGTTTTCGCCATGTCCGTCCGTCTTCTCGCGGCGTTGCCGCTGACCGTGCTGCTCGGCACAAGCGCCATGGCGCAGCAGCAATTCCCCGCCGTCCTTGCAGGCCATGCCGTTCTGCCCGCCCTGAGCTTTGTCGATGCTCCCGCAGATGCACCGGCCGATCTGAAGGTTTCCGGCAAGTTCACGACCGGCAAGCGCATCGACGCGCTCGGAACCGTCGAGGGCACCTCCGGCGACCGTCCGACCGGCGTGAAGCTGCCCTTCAAAGGACAGCCGCTCCAGGGCCATTCGGGCATCAAGTCCATGGGCGACGGTACGTTCTGGGTGATCACCGACAACGGTTTCGGGTCCAAAGCCACGTCGCCGGATTCGATGCTCTACCTCAACCGCTATCGCATCGACTGGGACAAGGGTTCGGTCGAGCGGCTGGAGACGGTGTTCCTGCACGATCCGGACAAGAAGGTTCCGTTCCGCATTGCCAACGAGGCGACCGAGAAGCGTTATCTTACGGGCTCGGACTTCGACATCGAGAGCTTCGAACCCGTCGGCGACAAGCTCTGGATCGCCGAGGAGTTCGGTCCCTACCTGATCAAGGCCGACCGCTCCGGCAAGGTCGAAGCCGTTTATGAAACGCTGGTCGACGGCAAGCCCACCCGCTCGCCGGATCATTATGCGGTCACGACACCGGCGGCTCCCAACGCAACCGTCAATTTCAACGTGCGCCGTTCCAAGGGCTTCGAGGGCATGGCTGCCTCCAAGGACGGCAAGTTCCTCTACGCTCTTCTCGAAGGCCCCGTCTGGGATGCCGAGAAGAAGCAGTGGGAGATGATCGACGGACGTGAATACCTCCGCATCCTCGAATTCGATGTGGCGAACGAGAAGTGGACGGGACGTCACTGGAAATACGTTCTCGAGCAGAACGGCCTCGCGATCGGCGACTTCAACATGATCGACGGCGCGACGGGCCTCGTCATCGAACGCGACAACGGTGAGGGCACGGCGGACAAGGCCTGCCCGCAGGGCGAGAAGCGTCCCGACTGCTTCCAGGGTCCCGCGAAGTTCAAGCGCATCGTGAAGATCGAGCTGTCGGACGCCAATGTGGGCAACTCTGTCCGCAAGATCGGCTATGTGGATCTCATGCAGATCGCCGATCCGAACAAGAAGGCGAAGAAGCCCCTCAACGACAATGTGCTGACCTTCCCGTTCTTCACCATCGAGAACGTGGACGTGGTCGACGAGCGCCATATCATCATCGGCAACGACAACAACCTGCCCTTTTCGTCGAGCCGCGAGCCCAACAAGCAGGACGACAACGAATTCGTGCTGCTCGATGTGGCGGATCTGTTGAAGGCGAAGTGATCAACGTCATCACCGGCCTTGTGCCGGTGATCTCGCTTCTGTGAAGCGCGGCGCTTTTCCTAATCGGGATGGCCGGCACAAGGCCGGCCATGACTGGATGGATACGATCTCCGGCCGGGAACGACAGTGTCGGACACCCAACAAACTTGTGATCGCCCGAAAGGTCCGCCTCTCTTTCCAATCGCCCTACATGGCTCCAGCATCGCGCTCAACGCCGGAGCCCTCGATGCGATCTGTTTGGACAAGTCTTGTTGCACTCGGCCTCGTGACCGCTCCGGCCATGGCCGAACCCGTCGATCTGGAACTGGTCTTCGCGGCCGACGGATCGGGATCCATCGACGCTGCCGAGCTGCGTCTCCAGCGGCAGGGCTGGGCCGAGGCTCTCACCAGTCCCGATGTCCTCAACGGCATCAAGGACGGACCCATCGGGGCCATTGCCGTGGCCTTCATGGAATGGGGCGGACCGAGCTCCCAGGTGCTCATCGTCGACTGGCACGTGATCCGCGACGGAGCGAGCGCGAAGGTTTTCGCCGACACGCTCATGAGCGCGCCGCGGGGCGCCTATGGCTACAATTCCATCTCCAACGCCATCGATTTCTCCGTCCGTCTCGTCGAGACCAATGCCCATGAGGGCACGCGCAGGGTCATCGACGTGTCAGGCGACGGACCGAACATGAACGGCCGGTCCCTGGAGCAGGCGAGGGCGGATGCTCTCGCCAAAGGCTTTACCATCAACGCGCTGGCGATCCGCCGCCCCGGGAGCGGCCGCCCGGGCGGGCCCGGCGGCATGTCGCTGGAGGATTATTACGGCCAGAGCGTCATCGGCGGGCCCGGCTCCTTCGTCGAGATCGCCGACGAGACACGTCCCTTCGCGCTCGCCGCGCGACGCAAGCTCCTGACGGAGATCGCCGGGGCGGGCGGAGCCTCGCGCCACGCCAGCCGGTGATGCCGGCTTTGATGGCTTGAAGACATTCCTGAACGGAATGCTAGACTCGCCGCCATGACGAATCTCGAAGATTGGATCATCGAACAGGGCCTGCGGGGCGCGGATGTCGGCTCCCTGCTCTCGGGCTTCGCCGAACATCTGGCGACCGAGGGAGTGCCGCTGGTCCGAGCCTACCTCGCTTTACCGACCGTCAACCCGACCATCCGGGTCTACACCCATGTCTGGACCCGCTCGGCCGGCCTGATGGTGGAGGGCGTCTCTCACGAACGCAATGACCTTGCCTTCGACCGGAGCCCCTTCGCCTATATGATGCAGACCGATCAGACGAGCTGCCATTGGCTGATCGACGATCCGGAAACCCGGCAATTCGACGTCTTCGAGGATGTACGGCGCGAGGGCGGGACAGACTATCTGGCGCGCCTCTTCAGCTTCGAGAACGCCAGCGCGCCGGACCTGCGAGGCATCGGCATCTCGTTCTCCAGCAACCGCCCCGAGGGATTCCTGCCGGAGGAGATCGAACGGATCGACGCGCTCCTGCCGCTGCTGGGGCTGGCCGCCTATCGCATGACGCTCTTCGACCTCACGGTGGCGATGCTCGACACCTATGTGGGGCTCTCCGCCGGCCGGAGGGTCCTGAGCGGCGAGATCCGGCGCGGGTTCGGAACGACCATCACAGCGGCGCTCCTGTTCGCGGATCTGCGCGGCTTCACCGTGCTGGCCGATACGGCCGGAATGGACCTGATCGCCCGGTTGGACCGACATCTCGAAGCCATGGCGGATCCCGTGGCCGAGGAGGGCGGCGAGGTGCTCAAGTTCATGGGCGACGGCGTTCTGGCCGCGTTCCCGATCACCGAGGAACGCTCCCGTGAACAGGCCTGCGCGGCTGCCATTCGGGCGGCGCAGGCCGCACTCGAGCGCAACGACGCCGTCAACCGGCTTCATGCCGGCGAGACGCCGCTCAGCCTCGACATCGCGCTCCATTGCGGCGACGTATTCTACGGCAATATCGGGGCGGCCGGGCGCCTCGATTTTACGGTGATCGGACCCGCCGTGAATGAGGTCAGCCGCATGGAGGCGCTCTGCAACAGCCTCGATTGCTCCGTGATCCTGTCCAACAGCGTCGCATCGGCAAGCCCGGTTCCCATGCGTTCTCTCGGCCGTCACCGGCTGCGGGGCATCGCGGCGGAACGGGAGCTCTTTACCCTGGCGTCTGTCAGCGTCTGGACAGCCTGAGCGCAATCAGCGGTTCATATCGGCCAGCCGTTCCAGAACGGCCTGAGTGATCCGTGCACAGCGGGCTCCTGCGAAGGGAAACGCATCGGTGAGGGCGCTGGAGAGCGTCCTGTCGAGACTTTGCCTGAGGAGGCGGCGGGCTCGGTGAAGCCTTGTCTTGACCGTTTCGGGACGCAGCCCGAGCTGACCGGCTGTCGCCTCGATGCTCATCTCTTCGATATCGCGCAGAACGAAGACAATGCGGAATGGGTCGGGCAGACAATCGATCGCCCGTTCGATCAGGCGCCGGATTTCAGCGCGGGCAGCGGCGGCTTCCGGATCCGCTTCCTGACGGACAGAGGGCAGGTAGATCACGCGTGCCTCTCCTTGTTCGCTGATCGTGTCGATCTGCTTGAGTTCAACGGAGGGGCGCCGCTTCCGGAGGCGCTCCAGCGCCTCATTGAGCGCAATCCGCGTGAGCCAAGTTGCGAGGCGCGCCTCGCCACGGAAACCCTCCAGGTGAGTGAAAGCGCGAAGATAGGCTTCCTGGACCACATCCTCGGCCTCGGCATCGTCACGGAGAACGCTGCGCGCAACGCGATAGAGTTGGCGATTGTGCCGCTCCATGATCAGGCGCAGAGCCGCCCCATCCCGTTGCCGGGCTCGTTCCACCAAGGCTTGATCATCCAGACTGTCGAGCTGCAGCGTTGCGGCGGTCCCCGGTTGCATGGCCATTCTCCCGTGCCTTGCCGTTAGATGGGCGGGCGTCTCAGAAGTTCCCAAATATTTTGGACGGCCTTCATGATCTGCGAACCATGCCCCTCTGCATGATCTCCTCAATAGACGGAAATGCCTGCAAGGCGACCTGTGGGAGCGCCTGTGCGGCGGAAACGGGCGGAGGGGGATCGCCCGGCTTCCCGACGATGATCCGCCCGACCATTCCGGCATGTTCGTGCGGGATGCAGAAGAAATCGTACACGCCTTCCACCCTGAGCGTGACCGAAAAGGTCTCGTTCGGCAGGAGATAATCCGAGTTCCACGGCTCCGCTCCCTCAGGGATGCGGAGCGGGTGATCGAAATTCCTGGGGTGATAGGCCGTTGTCGTATGCGAATTTCCCGGATCGAGGTTGATCCAGCGGATCGTCCGACCGGGCTCGACGTGCAGGCCGATGGGATCGAACCATACCTGCGAGCCGTCCGCGTTTCCTTGCATCCTGATCTCGATTGGTTCCCTGGCCAAAGTCGGGCGAGGGAAGGCCAGACCGGCGAGGATCCCCCCGCCGATCTTCAGGATGTGCCGCCGCGACGGCATCATTTGCCCGCCACCCGCGTTTCGTCGGCCTTCGGCACATGCCACAGGACCACATGCGCATGGGGCTTCTCGACGCCAGGATGCCCGGCATTGAAATAGACATCCACATGATCGACCTTGCCGCCTGGCGCGGCGAGATCGTCGAAGCGCTTGTCCTTGTTGGAGAGGTCCTCGATGGGCAGCATATAGACCGTGCTGACCAGACGGCCCTCGTGGTCGTAAGCGAGGAATGGACCTGCCGGCAGGGTCTTGGGATCCACATAGAGCTGACCCAGCCCCGGCAGGAAGTCGGGCAGCTTCACCAGCTCGCTCACCTTCTTGTAGGCCCCCGATGGCGGGGCCTTCTCGACCTGGTCGGCGGCCAGAGCAGGCATGGCGAGCGCGGCAATTCCCAACATGGCGGCAGCGAAGCGAACAACCATGATCTCATCCTTTCTCGAGGCCGGGGAGGTCCCGGCACATCAGATTGGATGGGGGCCCGGAAGAAAGGTTCCCGAAGAAATCCTAATCCCGAAGCCGGTCAGCGTCGGGCCAGCCGAACGCCCAGCACCTTGAGGCCTGCCAGCAGCACACCGCCATAGATCAGCGCGCCGGATGCGCCGAGCACCGCCATGAGCGTTTCGTTCCGCCACGCCGGAAGCCGGGCGGTCCATCCGGCGATGACCGCAGGGGCGAACCAAGCGAAGAGCGCGAGAACGAGGCAGGCCGCGGCGATGGCAAGGCATGTCCTGCCCAGGCTCGCACTCGGAGCCGTCCAGCCGCGGCGATAGGCCAGGATGAAGAGCAGTCCCAGATTGACCCAAACGCCGATGGCCGTGCCCAGAGCCAATCCGACGACGCCATAGGTCTGCATGAGCATGATCTTGACGATGACGTTGACGCCGACAGCCGTCAGGGACGCGATCAGCGGCGTGGCGGTGTCGGACCGGGCGTAGAAGCTCGAGACGGCGGAGCGGATCAGCACGGCTGCGGGAAGGCCCAGGCCGTAGGCCGCCAGGACAGCGCCGGCCCGCTCGGCCGCAGTGGCATCGAAGGCGCCGCGCTGGAACAGGGCGGACATGATGAGCTCGGGCATGACCATGAAAGCCACCAGGAAAGGGGCCGCGAGCGCGAGCGTCAGGCCCACCGTCCGGTTCTGCGCCGCATAGGCTCCCGCCTCGTCGCCGGCCGCGATGCGGCGGCTCATCTCGGGCAGCAGCACGGTGCCGGCCGCGATGCCGATGACCCCGAGGGGCAGCTGGTAGAGTCGGTCCGCGTAATAGAGCGAGGACACCGCGCCCGTCGGCAGGAAGGACGCGATGATCGTGTCGGCGAAGATGGCGAGCTGGACGCCGGCGGACCCGACGACGGCCGGTCCAAGGGCCTTGAAGAAGGTCTTCATGGGAGCGTCGATGCGGGGCCGTTCCAGCCCGGGAGAGGACGAGATCTTCCGGGCATCCCACCAGACCATGACGAGCTGCAGCGCGCCGGAAACCGTCACGCCCCAGGCGGCGGCATAGCCGGCATTGGGGAACAGAAAGACGACGGCCAGAGCCACGATCATGGCGACGTTGAGCAGGATCGGAGCCGCCGCGGCCGCCCAGAACCGATCATGGGCATTGAGGATGCCCGAATAGATCGTCACGATGGTGATGAAGAGCAGGTACGGAAAGGTGATCCGCGTCAGCGTCACCGCGAGGTCGAACTTGGCCGGCTCGTCCGAAAAACCCGGGGCGAGCAGGGTCACGACCCAGGGCATGGCGAAAAAGGCCACGGCGAGGAGTGCGAGCTGCACGACCAGCATCAAGGTCGTGATGCGGCTCGCGAAGGAATGGGCGGATCGCTCGCCCTCCGTTTCGAGAACTTGCGCATAGGCTGGCAGGAACGCGTTGTTGAACGCTCCTTCGCCGAAGATGGCCCGGAAATGATTGGGGATGCGGAAGGCCACGAAGAACGCATCGGCGATGGGGCCGACGCCCATTGCGGCCGCCAGCACCACGTCGCGGATGAAGCCGGTAAGGCGCGAGACCAGCGTCCAGCCGCCGACGGAGAGGATCTTGCGGAACATCGGGATCAGGCCCGGCGCAGGGGATAGGTTTCCGGAACGAGGCCGCTCGAGACCTCCGCCGTGCCGCCGATCCGCTCCGCCACCACGTAAAGCGGCCGCCGCTTCACCTCGGCGAAGATGCGGCCGACATATTCGCCCACGATGCCGAGCGACATGAGCTGGATGCCGGAAAAGAACATGATCGAGACGATCAGGCTCGGGAAGCCGGGAAGATCGGTGCCGAACAGAAGCGTGCGGATCATGAAGAATACGGCCGTGGCGATCGACAGGATCGAGATCAGGAAGCCGATATAGGTCCAGATCCGCAAGGGGACCGTCGAGAAGGCCGCGATGCCGTCGAAGGCGAAGCGGAAGAGCTTCCTGAAGCTCCATTTCGAGGTGCCGAAGCGGCGCTCCTCCACGACGAAGGGGACGCCGGTCGCCTTGAAGCCGATCCAGGCATAGAGGCCTTTGGAGAACCGTGCCTTCTCGCCGAGCGTCCGCAACACCTCCACGCCCTTGCGGTCGATCAGGCGGAAATCGCCGGCGCCTTCGGGTAGAGGGATTTCGCCGAAGCGGGCGAAGAGCTGGTAGAACAGATGGGCGAAGCCGCGCTTGACCCGGGTCTCGTCGGACCGGTCCGTGCGCTGGCCATAAACCATCATGTAACCCTCCCGCCAACGCTCGACGAAGGTCTCGATCATCTCCGGCGGATGCTGCAGGTCGGCGTCCATGATCACCACCGCATCGCCCTGGGCGTGGTCGAGCCCGGCAGCGATGGCGATTTCCTTGCCGAAATTGCGGCTGAAGGAGACGGCGCCGACACGCGGCTCGGTGCGGCTGACCGCCCTGATCCTGTCCAGGGTGTCGTCCCGGCTGCCGTCATCGACGAAAACCACCTCCCAGACCGACGTGATCCGGTTGAGGATGGGAAGCAGACGCTCGCACAGGGGCGCGATGTTCGCGCTCTCGTTGTGCACGGGAATGATGACACTGAGCTGAGGCGACGCCACTGAGAAAACCCTTGATGATCGGGCTGCATCAAGAGCCGAGTTTGCGTCTTTGCTCAAGAGCATTAGGGTGCGGCAAAGCCGATTTTAAGGACATTCATGAGCTCGTTCCGTTCCGTCATCCTTTGCGCCGACGACTTCGGCATTGCCGAAGGGGTCAGTCGGGGCATCGTGGAACTGGCCGGGATGGGCCGCCTGTCCGCAACCGGGGCCATGACCAACATGCCGGGCTGGCGCCGTGCGGCGGCGAACCTGACGCCCGTTCGCAGCCGGATGGCCGTGGGGCTCCATCTCAACCTCACTATGGGGGCACCCCTAGGGCCCATGCCGACTCTTACCTCCTCGGGACAATTTCCGGCCTTGAAGGAGCTGCTGCCGAAGGCCCTGAAGCGGCAGTTGCCTGCCGCCGAAATTTCCGAGGAAATCGACCGTCAGATCGACGCCTTCGAGGAGATCTTCGGTGCGGCCCCGGCCTTCGTGGACGGGCACCAGCACGTCCACGTGCTTCCGGTGATCAGGCCGGCCCTGCTCGCAGCCTTGAAAGCGAGGGGCTATGCGGGTCGCGTCTGGCTGCGCGATCCCTCGGACCGGGCCGCGGCGATCCTGCGCCGTCCTATCGGGCGCAACAAGGCGCTGATCGTCAATTCCCTCGCCCGCGGCTTCGCCCGCAGCGCCCATGCGGGGGGCTTCCGGACGAACGAGGGCTTTTCCGGCTTCGCCCCTCTCGACCTGTCGATCCCGGCCGCCCGCATCTTCGAGGAGGCATTCTCGAAACTCGGATCCCAACCTCTCGTCATGTGCCATCCGGGCTATGTGGATGACGAACTGAGGTCCCTCGATCCCGTACTGGACAGCAGGGTCGAGGAGCTGAACTATCTGAAATCCGATGCCTTCTCCGAGCTGCTGGAGCAGCGTGGGTTGAGGCTTGCTCAGACATTCTTGCAATGAGCCTTGTGGTGCTGATGAGGCTTGTGGCGCTCCAAATCCCCTCGACCTCATCCTGAGATGGCGCTCAGCGCCGTCTCGAAGGAGGAGCCAGCCCTGGAGGATCCTTCGAGACGCAGACTGCGTCTGCTCCTCAGGATGAGGTAAGAGGGGTCGTCGATGCGCGCACCTGTTCCATTCCCGCCACATCATGGCCGGGCTTGTCCCGGCCATCCCGATCGGAAGGACGCAGCGCTCTAAGGAAGCGGGATCACCGGCACGAGGCCGGTGATGACGTCGAGGATGTGGTGAGGGTAAGTGCATGTTCTCATTTTGTTCTTGACAGTTGTCTCAACCTTGGCTATATCATTGCACAGCCTGATCCAACGAGGGGCGCGCTTCGCGAGGCGTCGCAAGTTGTGGGATCCGGCACGGTCCTGCCCGCCGGTCACGCAGCCGACGCCAGGAGGCCCTTGGCAGCCGTGTGCTGGTCCAAGTCTAAACGCCTAAAAGAACCGTGCGCGAGGAGCAGTTCGGCTCTTCCATTCACATCAGTAGCGAGCCGGATTGCCCGTCGCGCCACCCTCGATCAACCTTCAGGCTCGCAGCGCA
>NZ_JBFRGW010000048.1:0-27639 GCF_052115545.1 Microvirga sp. 2MCAF35 | reverse complement strand
GCGCCGGGCGGCGACCTGTACGACCAGGCGGTGGCGGTGGTCTTGCGCGACAAGAAGGCCTCGACGAGCTACATCCAGCGTCGGCTGCAGATCGGCTACAACCGCGCCGCCTCGCTGATGGAACGCATGGAACAGGAGGGCATCGTCGGACCCGCCAACCACGCCGGTAAACGCGAAATTCTCATCAATCATCTCGATCTGGACGATTGATCAGACGCTTGAGCCGAATGATGGAAAAGGCGGCCTTATCAGGCCGCCTTTCTGCATTTGGGGGAGCGGTCGAACTACTGGATGACCTGAACGACCGTCCGCGTCTGAGGATCGACCAGGACAGTCTGGTCGTTCACGATGGTATAGCTGTAGGGATTCCGAAGGCCGACGCTTTGCGGGACGGGGTAGAGCCTGACCCGTGGCGGCAGGGGCTGGCCGACGGTCACTTCTTCCGTCACACGCATCGTGGGACGACGCTGGGCAACCACATAGGTGTGGACCCTGTTCTGCTCCTCGGCTGTGAGAACGCCGCCGACCGCGGCACCGGCGACGCCGCCGACCACGGCGCCAACCGGACCGCCGATGACGGCTCCAGCCACGGCGCCACCCGCGGCGCCGGTCGCTGCACCGGTTTCAGTGCTGCTCTGGCAGGCGGCAAGGGGAAGGGCCAGAAGAGTCAGGATGGCAGCCGAGCTTAGGGCGTGATTACGCATGGCGGATTCCTTTCCGGTTAGCACCATGCGAACGCGGGAAAGCTTGGCCGGTTCCCTGCCTACCCAAGAGGGCACCTCAAACCTGAAAGGTGTGAGCAAGCCGGTCTTTCGTCCTTGCGGTTCCCGCTTCCGAATGCATCTGTCATGGCAGATGGAAGCAAGGGTTGGGAGGACAGGATGGCCGAGCGTTCCAAAGTTGCGATCGTAACCGGGGCGGGAACAGGAGTAGGCAAGGCGATCAGCGCGGCTCTCCTGAAGGCCGGCTACAGCGTCGTCATGGCGGGGCGGCGACGGGACGCCCTGGAGACGGCCGAGCGGGAGATTGCGGGAGAAGGCGGCCGGACGCTGCTCGTGCCGACCGACGTGGCGGACCCGGCCTCTGTCGCAGCCCTGTTCGTCGTGACGAAACAGACTTTCGGCAGGCTCGACCTTCTCGTCAATAATGCCGGAACGGGGTCGCCCGCCGTTCCCTTCGAGGACATCCCCTTCGAGCAATGGCAGAAGGTGCTCGACACCAATCTGACGGGAACCTTCCTGTGCACGCAGGAGGCGTTCAGGATCATGAAGGACCAGAACCCGAGGGGCGGGCGGATCATCAATAACGGCTCCGTATCCGCCTATGCCCCGCGCCCCTTCTCGGCTCCCTATACAGCGACGAAACATGCCGTGCTGGGGCTGACGAAGTCGACCGCCCTCGACGGTCGCGCCTATGACATCGCCTGCGGGCAGATCGACATCGGCAATGCCGCCACCGACATGACCGCCAGAATGACGGAGGGCGTCCTGCAGCCCAACGGGACTCTGGCGCCCGAACCCAGGATCGATCCCAAGCACGTGGCGGATGCGGTGGCCTACATGGCCGGATTGCCGCTCGATGCGAATGTGCTCACCATGACAGTCATGGCGACCAAGATGCCGTTCGTCGGACGAGGGTGAGACACATTGCCGTGAGAGGGACATCGCCACCTGGGAAGTAAGCTGGGCTGCCCCATCTCACTGGAATGGCAATCCTGGGTCAGCCGCGATGGTCGGCTTCCATTCAGCTTGTTCCGAGCAGGATACGAGCCATGGCAGCCCGTGCCGGATACCTTTTCATGGAGTGTGGCTTCCCGATGACGGCGGCGGAATGAGTGCGATCCTCGTCAAGATCTTTGCAACGGCCTTGACCCTGAGCCAGGTTCTCGTCGATCCGGCGACGGTCAGGACGAGTTTCGATCCCGCACGCGACAAGGAGCAGGTCTCCCAGATCCTGAAGGACGGCTGTACCCATATGCGGCGCGCCTTCGATATCGAGGACATCAATCTCGACGATCTCATCGCGACGGCCATGGATGATCCGCAGGCCATCACGGGTGATCTGAAGGTGCTGCAGGGGCTGAGTTTCACTGACCTGCAGGCGAGCTACCGTCAGTTCTGCAAGGACGAGAAGGTCGAGCCGCCACCGGTCGATCTGAGCGAGGTGATCTCGTACTACAATGCGGCCGTCGCAGGGCTTCCCGATGCCGGAAAGCTGAAGGGCCTGAAGCTTCCGGGCGTGAGCGTGATCCTGGACGGGAGCGGCAAGCGCTTCGCCGAGGTGTATGAACCCGATCATCGACGCATCTGGGTTCCCCTGTCGGACATTCCGATGAGCGTGCAGCAGGCCTTCGTCTCGGCAGAGGACAAACGCTTCTACCAGCACAGGGGCGTGGACGAACGTGGGGTGATCCGCGCCTTCATGGGGAATTTGACAAATCCCGGACGGCCTGCGGGCGGTTCCACGATCACCCAGCAGGTGGCCAAGAATCTCCTCGTCGGCGACGACGTCACCTATGACCGCAAGATGCGGGAAATGATCGTCGCTTCGCGGGTCGAGCGCGTTCTCAGCAAGGCGGAGATCCTCGAAATCTATCTCAACTCGATCTATCTCGGTCGCTCCTCCTGGGGGATCGAGATGGCGGCTCAGAGCTATTTCGGTAAGAGCGCCAAGGCGCTGTCCGTTTCCGAAGGGGCGCTGCTCGCAGGATTGGCGAAGGGGCCTAACTACTACAATCCCGATACGAAGCCGGACCGTGCCCAGGAGCGCATGGCTTATGTCCTGAGCCGCATGCAGGACGATGGATTCCTGAAGCCCGATCAGGTGCATCAGGCCGTTGCGTCCCTGCCGTTGCGGGTGCCGTTCGAACGGACGAGACGCACGACGGGCTTCTACTTCGTCGATCATGTGAGCCGGGACGCCCGGACGCTTGCCGATATCGAGAAACTGAGCGCAGGTGGCTATACGGTGCGAACCACCATCAACCCGGCTCTGCAGGAGGCCACCGAGACGGCCTTGCAGGAAGGGCTTGCCCGCTACGAACTGAGCGTAGGGCGGCAGCGCTACCAGGGCGCCGAGGCCAATCTTGCACAGGCCGTCAAAGCGCTCGAAACCACAAAGGACGGGCCTCCGGCCTGGCAGCGGGCCTTGGAGGCTGTGCGGCTGCCTCTCTATGACGTGCATTGGCCGGCCGCCGTCGTCATCGAGAAGGGGAAGGACAAGAAGACCGGTGCCAATGTCCTGCGGGTCGGCCTTTCGGATGGGCGCGTGTTGTCGTTGAACGCCTGGGACGCGGCACGGCGGGACCTCAAGCTTTACGACGTGGTGCGCGTCCAGGTGATCGAGCAGAAGGGCAAGGGCGCGGTTCGCGCCGACCTGCGGGTGCCCCCTTCCGTGCAGGGCGGTGCGGTCGTGCTCGAGAACAGGACCGGCCGCATTCTCGCCATCACGGGCGGCTTCTCCTATCCGTTGAGCCAGCTCAACCGGGCAACGCAGGCGCAGCGACAGCCGGGCTCCGCTTTCAAGCCGCTGACCTATCTCGCGGCCCTGTCGAAGGGCCTGCAGCCCAACACGCTGATCTGGGATGCGCCGGTAACGCTGCCTCCCGTGGGCGGTGGGGCGAATTCCGGTGCCGGCGAATCCTGGAGCCCGAAGAACTTCGACGGCGGCCGCTCGGGAATCATGACTCTGCGCCGGGCGCTCGAGAACTCCAAGAATCTCGTGACGGCGCGCCTGCTCGACGGCGGCATCGAAGCATCGCCGGAACAGAGCCTGAAGCGCGTATGCGAACTCGCAATCGAAGCGCAGCTCTATCTGGAATGCACGCCGTATTATCCGTTCGTTCTCGGCGCGCAGCCGGTGCGGATTCTCGATCTGGCCGCCTTCTACGCGGCCGTTGCCAATGAGGGCGCGATGCCCGTGCCCCATGCCATCGAGAGCGTGGAAGAGAACGGACGCACCGTGTATAGCCGCAAAGCGAACACGCTGGTTCGGCTCGGTTCCGCCGACGCGGTCGCCTTCTATCAGTTGAAGACCATGCTGCAGGGCGTCCTGGAGCGGGGGACCGCCCGCTCGCTGAAGGCGCTTGCTCCCTATGCCGGAGGCAAGACGGGAACGTCAGACAACGAGAACGATGCCTGGTTCGTCGGCTTCACCAACGATGTCACCATTGCCGTATGGGTGGGGCATGACAATGCCGACGGCAAGCGCCGCACGCTCGGTCGAGGACAGACCGGCGGCAAGGTGGCGGCTCCGATCTTCCAGTCCATCCTTCAGGCTGCATGGGAACACGACATACCGAAAGCGCCCCTCAACCCACCTTCGCCTCAGACGGCCAAGCAGATGATCGCCCTGCCGATCGATCTCAACACCGGCGACAGGCTCACGGATGGACAGGGCAGAGCCTTCACGGAGCACTTCCGTCTCAGCTGGTTCGGTCGCTTGAACGAGACCCAGTACCGTCTCGTGCCGCAATCGGAAGTGTACGCCTTCCGGAACCCCGATCCCTGGAGCGACGGCGAGGAGAGGAGCGGGCCGGATTACTACGAGGACGGTCCTTACGCGCAGGGGCCGGGCTGGCTGGAGAGCCTGCGCCGCAACGCTCCGCCCGCACGCCGTCAGGCCGAACCCGAGCGGGGCTTCCGCTGGTGGTGGGAGGACGACGCCCCGCGGCGGCCGCAGCGGGTGGACCCGGATTATTTCTGGCGCAACGGACAGGTTTACTGATGATTCCGACAAAACCCTTCGGACGGACGCTGGCCGTCCTGGCCGCTCTTTTTGTTTGCACGGGCGCGCTGAAAGCGCAGGAGTTCAAGATCGACGAGATTGCGTCCGTGACCGCCGTGGCGCCGGCAGTGCTGAAGCCCGGGACCATCCTCTTCAGCGACCACCGGGACGACAAGCTCGCCGACGTCGGAACGGGTTTGATCCGGTTCGAGGACTGGGCTCGCGAGAGGCCTCTGCAGAAGCAGCTTCTGAGCCCCTATCCGGCCTATATCGAGCCGAATATCAAGGTCTCGGTCCACGGCATTCCGAAAGCCTATACCGAGAAGCTCCACATGTATGTGGTCGAGGCACGTTTCCTGATCAACAAGGCGCCCGGCTCCATCGACTTGGGGCGCTATACCCGGCTCGATGTGCTCGAGACCATCGATCCGGCCATCAAGCATCGCCGCATCACGGCGGATCAGGCCGCCCCCCAGGTGGACCCGGAGAGCGCCTATCAGCGTCATCCGAACCGGCGCTGGTGCGAGCCCGAGGGAAGTCTGTGCATCGAGTCGCGTTATCCGCTGGAGGGCAAGCTGCCGGTGGGCATACGGCTCGCCAACAAGCTGGAAGAGGGCGGCAAGAAAATCTCGGAATCGATGGATTTCCAGACGGAGATCCGCACGCTTGCGCCCGAGGAGATCGAACGGGCCGGATATGCTAAGCTCACCGGCCTCGACGCCCCCGTGACCGGGGTGCTGGAACAGACGATCTTCCATGTGAATCAGGTCATGCAGTTCGGGAAGCTGGTGGCCGTGCTGCAGCCCTATCCTAGTGATGCGGGCAAGACGGTCGCGACCGTGTTCATGACGCTTGCGGTCGAGACCGATGTCCTGGAGCGGAAAAAGGAGTTCGAGAGCGTTCCCGTGCTCAGGAACCTCATTCCCGCTCAGGTGCTCATGGGCAAAAGCTCGTTCAACTCCGGCAACTCCATCAGCGCCGGGCTGCCCAACTATGTCCGCAACCGCATTCGCGCCATCGCCGGCCAGTTCGAGAAATAAACTCACGGCAGCGCACACGAAAAAGCCCCGTTCCAATAAGGCCGAACGGGGCTGCTGAGTGTGCGGAGGCGACAAGGGGTTGCGGGGAATGGTGCCTCCGTACCAAACCAAAGCGTTGAGCTTGATCAATGTTCCTTGGGAAATTGCGTTCTTGAAACTTGGCAGGCATCAAATTTCCTTGATTGCGCCATTTTCGAAGCTCTCACTCGCCTTCTGGATTACCGACATCAGGTGTGGTCGAACGCCGCACCTGGTTAACAAACCCGCTCCGCGATTGTTGGGGCCGGGCAGTCAGCGTTTCTTCCTCCCGAACCTGCCTTCCCTGGCCCAACCAGGGAAGGCTTTTTTGTCGGGGCTTCGGCAGCCTGTTCGATCGGCTGCCCTCGCGCTCTTCCGTTCATCTGTTCCCCCTGTTATTTCCCGAACCCGTTGTTGAATTTTCCAGGTCTCCCACCGGACGGTGGAAGGCCGATGTCGAAGAGGTTCCCGTCCATGGCCAAAGCCATCCATTCGATGATCCGGGTGCTCGACGAGCAGCGCTCCCTCGCATTCTATGAAACGGCATTCGGACTCAAGGTGGCGGAGAGACTGGCGTTCGAGGGCTTTACGCTCGTCTATCTCAGCAACGGAGACAGCGAGTTCGAACTGGAGCTGACGATCAACCATGACCGGACCGAGCCCTATGCGCTCGGCGACGGCTACGGGCATCTGGCCTTCTCGGTGGACGATGTCGGGGCGGAGCATGCCCGTTTCGATTCGCTGGGCCTGAGCCCCACGTCGCTCAAGGAGCTGACGCTCGAAGGCAAGCCTCCTGCGCGGTTCTTCTTCGTGCAGGACCCAGATGGGTACAAGATCGAAGTGCTCCAGCGCGGCGGCCGCTACAGGTAGTCTGAACCACCAAGCCTGTTCGAGAAATCCCGCATGCCCATCCGTCCGATCGTCCGCTTTCCCGATCCTCGCCTGCGCCGGAGGGCCGAACCTGTCGGTTCCATCGACGAGGATGTGCAGACCCTTGCCCGGGACCTTACGGAAACCATGCACGCGGCCCCCGGCATCGGCATCACGGCGCCGCATGTCGGCATCCTCCGGCGGCTCGTGGTCATCCAGTTGGAATCCGACCCCGAGCCCCACATCTATGTCGATCCGGAAGTCGTCTGGTCTTCCCCGGATAGGATCCGTCATGTGGAGGGAAGCGTCTCGATGCCGGGCGTCACCGACGAACTGGAGCGCCATGCCCGGGTGCGGGTGCGCTACAGCGGACTCGACGGCGAGGCGCATGAGGAGGAGGCGGAAGGGCTGATGGCCGTCTGCCTCCAGCACGAGATCGATCAGCTCGACGGGATCTTCTGGATCGACCGTCTGTCGAAGTTGAAACGGGACCGTTTGATCAAGCGGTTCGAAAAGCTCCATCGCATCAGGGCCTGATGGTGGAGGGGCTCTGATATTGGAGTTTGTAAGCCGTGTTCGAAATCTACCGTATTGAAACCGTGGCCTCGGAAGAGGCGGGCGGGGGCGTCGTCCGCCGGATCATGGTGCGCACCGACTCGCTCGACAAGGCAAAGGAGCGGGCCCTGAAGGTATTCTCGCTCGCCCGCCGTCCGCAATCCCGCGATCCCGAGATCGAGGCCGTGCGCGTTCTGAACGGAGCCGGCCATGAGGTTTTTTCCATCAGCACCAGGGATTAGGTTCCTGCCCTTGATGTTATGCCCATCAGCCTCCGGAAAACCGGAGCGCCTGGGGATAAGCCAAACACCATTTGACAGAGCGCGCGTTCACCGGTACTTGCGCGCCTCCATCGCAAGAAACGCTCCTTCGAGCGGGCGATGCGAGGAAATGCGCGGGCGTAGCTCAGTCGGTTAGAGTGCCGGCCTGTCACGCCGGAGGTCGCGGGTTCGAGCCCCGTCGCCCGCGCCACTCTCCTCCTGCCGCGATGGCGGCTCGCTATCCCAAAAATTCGGCACGGCTTCAGAATGCGCGTCGCGGCGCTTCGAAAGAACAAAGGAGCCGCGATGGGCTCCTTTGCAATCTTGATCGTTCAAGGTCGGGTCAAACCGTCAGGCGATCTTGCCGCCGCCCTTCTTCGTGACCACGAGCAGGGAAGGCCGGGGCGGCATGCCGTCCTTGAAGTCCGGCCAGCGCGTGATCGGATTGTCGAAGCTGGCGGGAGCGCCTTCTTCCGCCTCGCCGGGATGCTGCACGGCCAGGAAGAGCGTCTCGTCGTTCGGCGTGAAGAACGGGCCGCACATTTCCGCCCCGACAGGAACTCGGAAGAAGTGCTTGGACGTGCCGCGCATCTCGCCTTCCGTTTCCAGGGCCCACAAGCCGTCTGCGCGACCTGTCGCCTTGGCGTTGTTGCCGTCGGTGGAGATCCAGAGGCGTCCCTGGTTGTCGATGGCGCAGTTGTCGGGCATGCCGAACCAGCCGTTCCTGGTCGTCTCCGACGAGAAGGTCGCGCCGACCGACGCCACCGAAGGATCGCCGCATTTCACCAGAACTTCCCAGGTGAAGGCCGACGAGGCGTGGTTGCCGCCCTCCGGCATCATTTCGACGATGTGGCCGAAGGCGTTGTTCGCACGTGGGTTGGCGGCATCCACCTGGTCTTCCTTGCGGCGCGTGTTGTTCGTCAGCATGACGTAGACGCGGTTGGTCTGCGGATTGGCTTCGATATCCT
Source organism: Microvirga sp. 2MCAF35 (assembly GCF_052115545.1). NCBI lineage: Bacteria > Pseudomonadati > Pseudomonadota > Alphaproteobacteria > Hyphomicrobiales > Methylobacteriaceae > Microvirga > Microvirga sp. 2MCAF35. Next base: position 19,203 of record NZ_JBFRGW010000048.1, on the reverse strand, counting down.
CGGGACGGTCCATCTTGGTGGCCCCGAGAAGATCCGCCGCCCGGCGGGTTTCGATCAGCACGTCGGCCTGGCTCTTGAAGCCGTTCGCCTCGGTGAGGGGACCCTGGCCTTGCACCAGCGGCAGCCACGTACCCTTGCCGTCCGGGTTGTACTTGGCGACGAAAAGGGTGCCCTCGTCGAGCAGGCCGAAATTCGCCGCCCGGTTCTTGGTATCGACCTTGCCGGCGGTGACGAACTTGTAGACGTAGTCGAAGCGCTCGTCGTCGCCGAGATAGATCACGTAGCGGCCGTCGCTGTTGGTGAGGCCGGCAGCGCCTTCGTGCTTGGTGCGGCCGAGTGCGGTGCGCTTCTTCGGCACGAAGGTGGGATCGAATGGGTCGATCTCGACCACCCAGCCGAAGCGGTTGGCCTCGTTCGGCTCCTTGGCGAGGTCGAAGCGGTCATGGAACTTGCCCCAGGCATAGGCCGGCGTGCCGATGCCGTAGCGCTTGTAGTTCTTGGTCTCGGGATGGGTGTCGCCGAGGGAGCCCCAGAAATAGCCGTTGAAGTTTTCCTCGCAGCTGAGCCAGGTGCCCCAGGGCGTCACGCCGCCGGCGCAGTTGTTGACCATGCCGTTGACCTTGCGGCCGGTCGAGTCAGCCGAAGTCTTCATGCGGTCATGACCGGCGGCCGGGCCGGTGATGTCCATAGGCGTTTCGGCCGTGATACGGCGGGTGTACTTGGAGTCCTTGACCACCTGCCATTCGCCGTTGACCCGACGGATCTCGACCACGGCGCCGCCATGGGCGGCCATTTCCACATTGACCAGGTCCTTGGTCATCTTCGCGAAAGCAACGTCCTTGGCATCCTGGATACCGACGCCGGGGAACATCAGTTCCTCGTTGGTGTACTCATGGTTCGCCACGAGGAGGCCGTGGTCGCTGGAGCCGTCAATCGGAATATAGCCGACGAAATCGGTGTTGTAGCCGAACTGGCGGGCTTGGCGTTCGGCCGTCTGGTTCTGCGGGTCGAACTCGGGCGTGCCAGGGAAGAGCGGATCGCCCCAGCGCAGGAGCACCTTCGCGTCGTAGCCTTCGGCCACGTGGTGGGTCTGGTCGACGCCTGCTTCGATCTCCTTGAAGTCGAAGGATGCGGCAGTGCCCTTCTTGGCCGGCTGCTCGTTGGCCGCCAGAGCGCGGGTGCCGACGGTCGCGGAGATCGCCGCAACGGCCAGGGAGCCGCGCAGAAGGTCGCGGCGGTTGAAACGTGTGGCGATGATCTCGCCCATGGTGAGGTTGTGCGTCGGGTTCACCCCGACATCGCCTGAATCTTCCAGATCGCTTGCGCGAAGGCGGGCCTTGTGCTCGTCCATATCGGCTTCTCCATCTCTTGGGGACAGAGCCGGGTTAGAACGGTTCCATGTAAGCTTGGTGACAGTCTCCCTGATGCTGCAGTTCGGGAGGGGACATCCCGAGGTGGATCGTATATGGTCGGGCGATGAGCAACGATGTTTCCGCACTCCGCGAGCAATTGTCGGACCAATGGCAGAAGGTCGCCATCGATCTGATCCGGAAAGGCATTCCGGCCGATCTCGTCTTCGAGTCCCTCCTGACGGTCGGGCTGGCCGGTCAGGTCGAGCTCCAGGGCAAGCATATGATGGCCGGCAAGCTCGTGGCCATCGCCGAGCAATTGTCCGAGCAGATCAGGCAGGAAAAGGCCGCCCTGCAGGAGGCCTCCGGGGCAACGAAGAATTAGCCACGTCATTCACACTCGACTTGCGGCTCAAGCATCGTCAAAATTGCCCGTCGGGCAATGTCCAGGTGCAACATCTGGAGTTATTGTCGCGTTAGCTCGGCGAAGCTCCTCGAAGCGGCTTTGTCCGCCTCTCCGCCCACCAGACGAAATGGGGTCGTGCCCTCATGCAGCCGGCGCTAGACAGCAACACCCTGGACCGCTTGATCGCCCTCGGACGAAAGCAAGGCCATCTCACGAACCGTGACCTCGAAGACAATCTGCCGATCGCATCGATGAGCGCGGAAGACATCGCCCTCATCGTCGCTCAGCTGGAGGAGACCGGCGTTCCGGTTGAACTGGACGACAGCCTCGTGTCCCCGAATGCGAAGCCGGGTCCCGCTCCCGTCAGAAGCGCCGAGATCATTCCCTTCCCGGATCGCGCCGCGGCTGCCCGGATGAAGCAGCGCAAGGCCCCGCTGCAGAAGGCATCCGCATCCGTCCCCAAGACTGCCGAGCCTGCAGGGCTGAAGAGCCGGGCCGCCCATTGGGCCGTCGCCATAGCGGGCATCATTGTGCTGGCGCTCCTGGTCGGCATCGTCAAGACGTTCGGCATCTGACGAGGACCGCGGAATTCAGAGTTCGGCCTTACCCTCGTCCATAAGGGGGAGTGGTTTGACGGCCGGACCGCTGAAGTGCGTCACGCTGAGCTCGTTCCTGGCGGTCGACGTGAAGCCGAGATCGAGAAACGCCGTCTTGGGCTCGAAGAGAGATTTCGCCGCGGCCGTCGCGTCATACCCGAGAATGGGCTTCAATTCGGGAACGCTCTTCGGAGTAGGCACCGCGACAAGCGCCGCCAGCGCATCCGATGCCTGACCCGGCAGGCTGGCGGCCGCGACCTGGATCGCCACCGGACGCTTCGGCGGAAGAGGAATGGTCGCGACCGCGACCTCCTTGACGCTTTCAGGCTCGGCCGAGGCCACCATCGTCGATGCGTCCGGAGCCGGGGTCTCCGGCTGTGGCGCTGCGGTATTCTTGCGGCCGAAGAGGCTGGCGAGCACGCCACCGATGGACGGACCGGCACCGGCAGAGGCCTGCGTGGCGAGAGCGGCATTGCGCGGCAGGATCTCGGCCTTCGCCAGTTCGTAGCCGGGTAGCGGCTTGCCGTTGGAGGGAAGGTGAAGAGTCTTCCCATCGGGGAACAGCTGGACGAGCTGCTGTTGCGTCATCCGGGGCCAGGCCCGCACATTGCCGGTATCCACATGGACGAAGGCGGAGGACGAATAATACCCCACGCCGCCATACTGCATCTTCATGGCAACGGTCCGCAGCCGGGCCGTATCCACGTCCGGCAGGCGGATATCCATGGCCTTGCCGAGCATGTGCTGGCTATGCTCGGCAACCCCGCTCGACCGGCGGCGCAGGGCGCCGTTGGTTTCCGGCGACCGGTAGGCCGAGATGATGTTGATGGGCTGCGACGAGCCGGATTCCCGATAGACTTCCCAGATGATGTCGAACAGGCGCGGATCCATCTGGGCCGGTCTCTCGACACGCCAGTCCCGCAGGAACCAGTTGAGCTGCTGCAGGGCCCCCGAGTCGTATTGCCCGTCGCGCCGGAAGGTGACGGTCAAGCTTTCACGGGTATGGGTGTGATAGAAGCTGAGGGTACGAGTGTCACCGAAGGCGGCGGCATCCTGAGTAGGCGTGGTCGCCATCAGAAGACCGGAAGCCACGCTCAAAAAGCCGACTGCCAGATATGAAGCACTCTTCCTGTTGGGCAAAAGTTTGCGTCCGGATGCAGAGAGCGTCCTGCATCCGCCATCCGACCGCTCGGATCGGGCGAAAATTCGCGCCATGGTTGTTGGTTCCCGCGTCCCTTGAGCGACGTGTGGCCGTTAACCATGGCAAAAATAGGCGCAAACCGTACCTTTTCGCTTAATAGACCGAGGCAGCGGTCTGATTTCGCTTCGGGCGGTTCGACGGTGACGACAGGACGACTACCTTCGTTCCGGTCGGCGTGTGGTTGTAGAGGTCGATCACATCCTGGTTGATCATGCGGATGCACCCGGACGAAACATTGGTGCCGATGGTCCAGGGTTCGAACGTACCGTGGATGCGATAGAGCGTATCCTTGTTGCCCTGCCAGAGATAGAGGGCGCGGGCCCCGAGAGGATTGCCGGGTCCGCCGGGCATGCCGGGGCCGCCCGGCAACTCACCCATCTGGTCCATGAGCTCAGGCTGCCGTCCGAACATCTCCTTCGGCGGATACCAGTCCGGCCATTCCTGCTTGTCCCGGATGGTGGCGGTGCCGGACCAGCTGAACCCCGACCGGCCGACCCCGACCCCGTAGCGAACGGCCATGCCGTCGCGCATGACGAGATAGAGATAGCGCGACCGGGGATCGATCACGATGGTCCCGGGCGCCTCCGCTGTCTCATACTCGACCACGCGCCGCAGGAAGGCTGAATTGATCCTGGACAATGGGACACCCGGAACCGGGAAAAGATCGTCGTCGATAGGCCCATACATACGCTGATACGCAGATGCTTCCCGCATCGACTGAGCGAAGGCGCCCTTGATCGGCAGAGCGGCGCCGGCGGCAGCGGCTCCGAGCATGAAGGTTCGGCGGCTGAGGTCCATGGTGCTCTCCCGGCATTCTTAACTCGACAATAAGAAGACGCAGGACCATCCAGGTCGGTTTCATGGTAGCTGCTATGCTTCGAAGGTAATGGTAAGTCCGGCCGTTCACATGAAAGTGAGCGCAGGGCAGGGGCAGCTTGTGATGATGATCGAAAACCTCTCATGGTCGTGGCTCGCCGGCGTCGGGCTACTCGGCATCCTGTTCGTTCTGGTTCTCTTCTGGACCCGCAAGCCCCGCTACCGGCGCCACACGATCATGACGGACAACGAGAGGGAGTTTTACGAGCGCCTCCTTGCGGCCTGCCCCGATTGCCAGATCTGGCCCCAGGTTCCGATCCTGGCGCTCGTGCGGCCCGATGCCAAGGAAGGCAGCCGCGCCTTCTGGATCGCCTTCAAGAAAATCTCGAACACGCGGGTCGATTGGGTGATCGTTCAGGATTTGGAGGTGATTGCCATCGTCGAACTCGATGACCGCTCCCACGATGCCCGGAAGGACGCGCAGCGCGACAAGGTCCTGAAGTCGTGCGGCTATCGCGTGATCCGGTTCAGCTCCAGCCGCAGGCCCGATTCGCGGCACATTCAGGAGGTCGTCTTCCAGTCCCAATAGAACTCAGGCGGACATCGCCTTTTGATCGTCGGCACGAAAGCTCTCGAACACCTCTTCTCGAAGGGCATCCGGCTCCGACAGGTAGCGCGCCGAATGGTGGAAGGGCGTGACGTATCGGACCCCGGCCTCGCGGGCGATGGACCCGGCCTCCCAGGCCGTCAAATGGAGCGACGCAACGGCCAGTTCACGATCGCGTTCCAGGAAGACGGCTTCGATGAAGAGTTGGTCTGCGTGGCAGGCGAGTTGAAGGATTTGGGCGCGGTTCTCCGGACTGGGTGCGGCATCCGTCACGTAGGCGACCGCCTGTCCGGGAGCGATGCGCAAGGCGCGATCCTTCAGAGCGCCGAGGCGGATGCTTTTCCCGTCTGGAACTGCAACGGGATGATCGTCGGGCATGCCAAGGCGAAGCGCTCGCTTGGCCTCGTTGAGCCATGGTCCGGGCGGCAAGTCCAGCTCGTCCAGCGCCCCCCGCCACACATTCACCTGGAGAACTTCCCTCAGGGCGAAGGCGAGGGAGGGTATCCCATGATCCAGGGCCACGGCCTCGATCCTGAACTCGTCCTCCATCCAGACAACGCCCTGCGGAAATTTGGGCGGTTCGATCTCGCGCCGTGCAAAGGCTTCGCGCGCATGAAACTCTGCCGCCTTCGTCAGGACGGTGCCGTCGTAATCCATGACCTTCACGCAGAAATCGACCGAGTTCTCGTCCAGGAGGTTCCAGGTGAAGCCTCGGATCCGGTGCTCAATCTGCGCGGCAAAGCCCGGTGGGCCGACGAGGGTCAAAGGAAGGGGGCGATGAAGGCACAGCCGGAACAGCCGGTCGAAGCCGGCCATGTGGTCCACATGGGTGTGCGAGACGAAGACGTGGCTCACCCGCAGCAATTCGCGGGATGAGAGCGCGCTCACGTCGCCAAGGTCGAAGAGAATGGCCCGACGGCCGTACCGGAAATCGAGGTAAAGTCCAGGATCGCTGAAAGGATCGTTCACGAGACGGGGTTGAACAAGCCAACTCATTTCGGGCCAACGGTTCCGGTTTCGACGGGTTCCTATGCGCAAAGGGCGGGTCCATGGAACGGGCCCGCCCTCGTCTTCGGCTTACGGATCGAGCCGGCTCAGGATAAAGCCGCTCAGGACTCTTCTTCCACCTCGTCGGGATCGGTCACGTCGACAAGGAACATGATGTAGGGACCCTCTTCCCCATCGTCATCATCTTCATCGTCGTCGAAATCGGCGTTCTCGAACTCGTTCTTTTCCTCTTCCGTCGCAGCCCGGACGCTGAGGGTCGCGAAACCGTCCCACAAGGGGGCGCCCTCGCTCTCCAGAACCTTGAGATCGTCCTTGAAGTCCTCGCTCATCAGGAGCTCGCGGGCTTCGTCCTCATCGGCATTGGTGATGGCAACAGGTTTGTCGCTGATGGTGAGCGTGAACATGATTCTTCCTTTCCATTCGCCCGCAAGGGATACCCGTAAACGCTCGACCCTGCACGTTCGTGGCAGACGTTCTGCACATGAAGCGACATGAAAAAGGCCGCAGGTTGGCCCAGCCACGAACGCGGCGATTCCCGATTACTCGACGCCCTTCTTCTTCAGCCAGTCCTTCATCTCGGCGATTTCCCGCTCCTGTTCCCTGATCACGTCGGCGGCCCATTTGCGGACCTGCTCGTCCTTGCCGTGCTGGAGGGCCACCTTCGCCATGTCGATGGCGCCCTGGTGGTGGGGGATCATGCCGCGCACGAAATCCACGTCCGGGTCGCCGCTGAAGGCGATATCCATGTTCCGGTGCATCGTCTCGTTGGCCTGACGGTAACCCTGCGTGGCAGGCGTCTCCGCCGTCCGAGGCGCCTGGGTCGGAGTAGAGTGGCCGGAATGACCGCCATGCATCGTCTGCGCCTGGGCGAAGGCGGGAAGGGCGGACAGGGCAAGGGTCAGGACAAGGGATTGGATCTTCATCGTTGTTTCTCTCGAAAACGGCAGCAGACGCGCGGGGCGTTCGGCCTCAAGCCTCGTGCTGCGACAGGAGGTGAGCCGGAAAACCAGCCATGTCCAAGGCCGACAGGAGCAGCGCTTCACCCTGGTGAGAAGAGACCGTGACGATACGGGTTTCCAGATCGCCCTCGACTAGGGCCTGCGGGTCGATCCTTTGAATCGCCTGCCTGACGCTTCTCAGGCAGCCGCCGCAATTCATGTCGGGAACGTGAAAACGATACATGGTCAGGATCCTTTCTCCCAGGCTCCTGAGGGGTCTAAGCCTTGCCACGATGGGAAGGTCAAGCGAGGTCGGGCGGGTTATTCAGGCTATATGACAATCAGCACAAAGGATGTGATTGCAGGTGCTTATGTTCTTCGAGTAGCTCTGGTATCGCGGATAACGATACAATACGGTTCAGGAGTGGCCGAATGTGGCCGGTACGAAGGGCATGAAGGTTGTAACCCATAGCGGCACGTTTCATGCCGACGATGTCTTCGCCTTCTCCATCCTACGGGAGGCTCTGGGGCCTTTCGAGTTTGCGCGAACCCGCGATGCCGCCCTCATCGAGACGGCCGATCTGGTCTTCGACGTCGGTGGGACTTACGACGTCGCGCGCGGGCGCTACGATCATCACATGCGGGATCTTCCACGGCGGCCGGACGGCACGCCGTACAGCTCGGTCGGCCTGATCTGGCGTGATTTCGGGCGCAACGCCCTGCCGAACTTCATTCCGGGGATCGACGAGGACCTTCTGGACACGGTCTGGCAGGACATCGATGCCAGCTTCATCCTCGCCATCGACCAGGCCGACAACGGCGTGGCTTCGATCAGCCAGGGCCACCTCTCGCTTCTCATCGAGGCCTTCAATCCGACCTGGGCCAGCGACCAGTCCTATGACGACGCTTTCCTCGAGGCAGCCGATTTCGCCAGGGATATCCTGATCCGGGCGTGCCGGCAGGCTCACGCGGAGGCCGAAGCGCAGTCCCTGGTCCTAGCCGCCGCCAGGAAGGCGCGCGACCCCCGCGTCATCGTTCTCAATCACAAGCTGCCCTGGGAGAAGGCCGTCTTCGAGGGTGATCTGCGCGACCTGCTGTTCATCATCTACCCGAACGAGGATGCCACGGCCTGGTATTGCCGCACGATCCCGCCTGAACCCAACTCGTTCGGCCAGAGGCTGTCTCTGCCCGAGGCATGGCGCGGCTTGCAGGAGGAGGAGTTTTCCCAAGCGGCGGGGATCGACGACGGTGTCTTTTGTCACCCGAGCGGGTTCATCTGTGGGGCGCGCTCGCAGGAATCCACGGTCCGGCTGGCCGAGAAGGCGATTGCCGCCGGTCGATAGTCCGGGCCTCATCCGACAGGTTGAGCCATGAAGCAGGTGCCGATCGTTTCTCATCCTGCCTACCAGGCCGTCATGCCCGCCGGCCACCGTTTCCCCATGCGGAAATACGGGCGCCTCGCCGAACTCGTCGCGGAAAAAGGGCTGGCACCTGGCGGCTTCGTCAGGCCGGAAGAGGCCTCGGCGGAGCTGATCGCGCTGGCGCACGACCGTGCCTATGTCGATCAGGTCTTCGCCTGCTCGGTTCCTCGTGAGATCGAACGGCGGATCGGCCTGCCCGTCAGCGAGAGCGTGGTCCGTCGCGCGCGGGCATCCGCCGGCGGGACATTGCTTGCCGCCCGATTGGCCCTTCAGAACGGATTGTCGGGCAGCACGGCCGGCGGTAGCCACCACGGGCAGCGGGAGACGGGAGCGGGCTTCTGCGTCTTCAACGATGTCGCCATCGCGGCCAAGGCGCTCCATGCCGAGGGTGCGATCCGGCACGCGCTCATCGTCGATCTCGACGTGCATCAGGGCGACGGCACGGCCGATTGCCTGCGCGACGAGCCGGACCTCTTCACCTTTTCCATGCATGCGGAGAAGAATTATCCGGTTCGCAAGATCCCGAGCGATCTCGATATCGGGTTGCCCGATGCTATGGAGGACGGAGCCTATTTCGCGGCCCTGCAGGCGCATCTTCCGCGGCTTCTCGATGCCATCGAGCCGGATCTCGTCTTCTTCAACGCGGGAGTCGATCCTCACCGGGACGACAAGCTCGGGCGTCTTTCACTTTCCGACGAGGGCCTGCGCCGGCGCGACGATTACGTCGTCGAGCAGGCCCGCAGCCGCCAGATCCCTCTCGTGGCCGTCATCGGCGGCGGCTATTCCACCGACATCGAAGCCCTGGCCCGGCGGCACGCCATCGTGTTCGAGGCGATGGATGCGTGGAGCGAGAAGGAATAGAGATGCTCAGCGCGTCAGCGACACTGTCAGCTGGGCGGCCAGGGCGGCATTGTTCTTCACGAGGGAGATATTGGTCGCGAGGCTTCGCCCGGCCGTTTTCTCGAACAGGTGCGACAGCAGGAAGGGGGTCACGGCCTTTCCGACCACGCCGCGGGCTTTCGCCTCAGCCACGGCAGCATCGATGAAGCTCTTCATCTCGTCGGCCGGGATCTCGTCCGCGCTCGGAACGGGGTTTGCAACCAGAACGCCGCCGGCGAGGCCCAGAGCCTCCTTGGTGCGGATCAGGTCGGCCATTGCGTCAGGGCTGTCGAGGCGCAGGGGCACGGACAGCTCGCTCGTCCGGCTCCAGAAGGCCGGAAAACGATCCGTCCGGTAGCCGACCACCGGCACGCCACGGGTTTCCAGATATTCGAGGGTGCGCGGCAGATCGAGGATGGCCTTGGCGCCGGCGCAGATCACCGCCACGGGCGTGCGGGCGAGTTCGTCGAGATCGGCCGATATGTCCATCGTGTCCTCGACGCCTTGATGGACGCCGCCGATGCCGCCGGTGGCGAAGACGCGGATGCCGGCCAGATGGGCGCAGATCATCGTGGCGGCCACCGTCGTCGCCCCGTGCCGCCCGGACGCGACCGCATAGGGCAGGTCGGCGCGGCTCAGCTTCATCACGTCCGTGGCCGTCCCCAGCCAGTCGAGTTCCGCGTCCGAGAGGCCGATCTTGATGCGCCCTTCGATGATCGCGATCGTGGCCGGGACGGCACCGTTCTCGCGCACGACCGCTTCGACTTCGCGGGCCGTGGCGACGTTCTGCGGATGGGGCATCCCATGGGTGATGATGGTGGATTCGAGGGCGACGACTGCTCCGCCTGCGGCGAGCGTGGTCTGGACCTCGGGAGCGATGTCGAGGAACCGGACGGCGATGTCGTGTTTCATGGGTGCTCCCGTTCAAAAGGTGGCCTTTGTCTAAGCGACAAGGTGGCCTCCAACAAGGCGAGGGACAGGTCCGGCCTGACGCTGACATGGCTCTCCACGGTCAGGGCCGCCGCGACGGTGCCGAGCCGGGCTGCATCGGCCAGGGAAGCGTCGCGCGACAAAGCCACGAGGGTGGCGGCAATCAGGGCATCTCCCGCGCCGGTCGCATCGACGATTTCGGCCTTGATCGCATCAATCGTCACGATCCCGGAAGGATCCGCCGCGATAAGCCCTTTGCTCCCAAGCGTCAGGATAACCTGTTCAGCTCCGAGGGCGAGCAGGGCCTGCGCGGCCGCTTCCGGCGGAATCTCAGGACGGTCGAGATAAGCCCGGGCTTCGTCGAGATTGAGGAAGAACACGCTGATGCCGCTCAGGTCCTGCGGCAGGCGCCCCACCTTCGGCGTCGAGACCGCGTCCAGGGCGAGCATGAGGGCCTGTCGCCTGGCGAGGTCGATGAGTTCGTGCAGGGTCTCAGATGGCAGGTTGCAATCGGCGAAGATCCAGGCCGGTCCGAAATCAGGCTGCATTCGGTGCAACAGGGCAGGGCTGATGCCGTCGAGGATCGCCATGTCGGCAAGCCCGATGGCGAGTTCCCCATCGGGCTGGAGCACGGCCACATACTCGGCCGTTGCATGCGTATCGGACAGGACAACCGGCCGGATGTCGACGCCGATGCGGCTCAGGTCTTCGAGCAGCGCGCGGCCGTTGTCGTCTTCGCCGACGAGCGAGACCAGGGACACCGGGGTTCCAAGGCGCGCGATATTCTCCGCGACATTGCGGGCGACGCCGCCGAAGGAGCGTTCCGACACGACCGGATTGGACGTTCCCGGCCGGATGGTCGCCACGCCGCGGTACTTGCGGTCGACAGCCGCGCCGCCGATGCAGACGATCCTGCTTGCTCCCGGCTCCATGTCTTGAATCCATCCTTCGACCATCCCGCTCGAACGGTATGCCGAAAGGCCGGCCGTGCCGCAATGCCCCGGAGAACCGAGGTGCCGCCAGATTGCGCTGGATCAATGTCGAGGCCGTGCACCCGGTTAGTTTTTCCGGCAGCGTGGAGGTAGTCATGGATCTGGGAACGGCGATCAATCGGTGGGCATCGCACTGGAAGCGGGCGCACGAACTCGATTCCCTCGACCGGGAGCAGAAAGACGCCTTGGCCCGCGATATCGGCGTGCCGGCGGACATGCTGCCCATTCTCGTCGCGCGGGACCCTGCGGCGGGGCAGGAGCTCCCGCGCCTCATGAGCGCGCTTTCGCTCGATGCGGAGGATATCAGGCACATCCATGCAGCGCTGATGCGCGACATGAGCCTGACCTGCTCGGGATGCACGGCGGCCGTCCGGTGCCGGGAGGATCTCTCACAGGGGCATGCTTCCGCTCGCTATGGCGAGTACTGCCCCAACGCCGAGGCCCTCCCTGCAGGAGCTCCAAGGCAAGAGTGTTTCAAACATTTGAGGATACCCAGGGGGAGAGAAGTCCTAGTCTCATCTCAGAAGGAGTAGCGGACCAATCAGGTATTCATCCTGCCTATAACATATGTTTATTCTCATGCTCGGTGAACGCACGAGCGAGTGGGGCGAATCTGTACCAATACGCGAGCCTGCAAGACATCGTGATGAGCTACGCTTCGCATTCAGGGGCCAAATCTTAAGTCTCTCCGTTCCGGAAGAGACGCCTCGGCCAGACGGGCGAGCCATCCCTGCGAGGGAGGTGACATGTCTGCTGCGACTGCAGTTGAGCCTCGTGTTGCGTTGGGAGTCTCATCGTCCAGAACCCGTAACCGGATCGTCCTTGCGGCCGCCCTCGCATCCGGTCTGTCGTTCCTCATTGCCGCTTTCGTTATCTACTGGCATGCCGCTCAGGATCGCCACGAGGTCATTCAACGCGGCCTGTCCGTGTCGGCGGCGGTGTCCCGGGGGCTTGAGCGCGAGAGCGATGCTCTCGGTCGCGTCCTGAAAGGGCTTGCGGCATCGCCGCTTCTCGCGGCCGACGATCTGGCGCCCTTCCACAGGCAACTCCTCGCAACGCCTCGTCCCGACAGGTCTCGCTTCGTTCTCTGGAACCGTGAGCGCGTGATCCTCAGTTCGGCTTTCGGCTACGGGGGGCACCTGCCTTCCGTCGATCTCCTTCCGTCCATCGATCAGTTTGCTCAACCGCTCCGGCAAGACGGCTTATCCCTCTCCGAGCGCCTCTATGCACCGCTGACGAGGGACTGGATCATTGCATTCAGCCTGCGGCTGGCAAGTTCTCCGCAGGATCGGGAACGCATCCTGACCCTCGCCGTGCCGGAGGCATATTTCGGCAAGGTCGTCCGCGAAAGCAGTCCGCCGGCCGGTTGGACGATGTTCATCCTGGACCGCAACCTGCAGCAGGTGAGATGGAACGGGACGGATCAGCCGCTGCCGCCGCTCCTGCGCGCCCGACTGGCCGATCTCCTGGCATGGGGTGCTCGGACTGGGCATTTCGAGGTCGAGGGAGAGAGCGGCAGCAGGCTCGTCACCTTCGAGCAGTCCGGCAGCACGGGCTACACTGTCCTGTCGACGATACCGGCGGCCCTGATCGACGGGCCGATCCACTCGGCCCACCGATGGCTCTGGTATGCGGGGATGCTACTGGCCCTGATGGGGACCGCGTCGGCCGGCATTGCGCTCAGGAATATCGGTTCGCCAGAAGCTTTGAAGTCCGCTGCAGGTTCGACCAGGGCACGATACCAAGCCAGGCTTTCGATCATGCAGGAAAGGGAGTTCCTCCAGGCCTCCCTGGATGCACTTTCGGCTCACATTGCGGTTCTCGACGAAACGGGAACCATCGTTTCCGTGAACGAGGCGTGGCGGCGGTTCGGCAAGGACAATGGATACGCCGGCCCATCTTGCTGCCTTGGCATGAATTATCTCGATGTCTGCGTTCGTGCCCGGCAGGCTGACCCGGCCGTCGGACAGATCCACGACGGTCTGGCAGCCGTCATTGCAGGACGGACGCGGGATTATCGTGATGTGTACCGGTGCGATGGTCCAGATCGGCCGCGCTGGTTCCAGATGCGCGCGAACCGGTTCGTGTCCGGGGAGCTGTCGCGAACGGTAGTCGCGCACGAGGATATTACGGAGGTTGTCGCCGTCCGGGCCGAGATCAATGTCTTGTCGGAACGCCTGCTGACCGTTCAGGAGGAGGAACGAGAGCGGATTGCGGTTGAATTGCACGACTCGACCGCGCAGCATCTCGTAGCCGTCAGCCTCAACCTGATGCAGGTCGAAAGCCTCCACTTGCCTCCCTCCGGACGCCGCATCCTCGGCGAGATCGACCGTTCGCTCGAGGAGGCCCTGAAGGAACTGCGGATCTTCACGTATCTGCTTCATCCGCCCAGATTGGAGAGCGACGGCCTCGTGAGCACGGTCCAGGATTTCGCCGAGGGTTTCGCGAAACGGACAGATCTGCAGACGATCCTGCGGTTCGACGAGGCCGCCGACGGGCTGTCCGTCGATCTCCAGCGCGCCTTGTTCCGCATCGTTCAGGAGGGATTGGCGAATGTCCACCGCCATGCCAAGGCGTCCCAGGTCACCCTCAACCTGCGCCTGACCTCCGATCAGGTCATTCTGTTCGTGGCGGACAACGGGCGTGGAATGCGGGGTCGTCGGGGAGAGACGGGCGCACGGAACGCGAGCCTGGGTGTCGGAATTCCAGGCATGCGCATTCGGCTCGGTCAGTTCGGCGGCAGCCTTCGGATCCGCACCAGTCGGCGTGGAACCATCATCCGGGCGTCTGCGCCACGCTGTATGCCAAAGGTCATGGCGCTGGAGGCCTAAGTCGAGCGGGATAAGGTGGTTATCGGTCATATGGGGAATTTTCCGGGCGGCTTTCAGGGTTTCTCCCGATTCCGCCGTCGAGCTTTTGGGCTATAAAAATTCACGTGGGGAGGGTGCAACCGGCCATGACGCGCATCCTGATCGCCGACGACCATGACGTGGTTCGCTCCGGCCTCAATGCCATTCTGAGCAGCCAATCCGGGTGGCATGTCGTCGCCGAGGCCGAGGACGGCCGAAAGGCCGTCGAGCTGGTCGCCGAGACCAGGCCGGACGTTGCCATTCTCGATTACCAGCTCCCCTCTCTCAACGGTGTGGACGCGACGCGGGAGATCCGCGCGATCCGGCCACAGACGGAAGTCCTGATCTTCACCATGCATGAAAGCGAACTGCTGCTGCGCGAGGCGCTCGAAGCCGGGGCTCGCGGCTACCTGCTGAAATCCGATGCCCGGAAGTTTCTCATCGCGGCTGTCGAAACCCTGTCGCAGCACAAGCCGTTCTTCACGGGACGCATATCCGAGGCCCTTCTGAACGCTTTCCTGTCACAGGGGCACGCCACCGAGGGTGCGCTGACGGCGCGGGAGCGGGGTGTGGTTCAACTCATCGCCGAAGGCCACAGCAACAAGGAAGTGGCCCAGATCCTCGGCCTCAACCTGAAGACGGTGGAAAGCCACCGGGCCTCGGCCATGCGCAAGGTCAACGTCAATTCCACGGCGACCCTGGTGCGGTATGCGATCCGCAACAAGCTGGTCGAGCCTTGATGAAACCTACTTGATCGTTGCCCCAGCCGCTTCATTCCAGGATCGGTCGGATTCCACCGACTCGCTTGCTCGATCCGCCGAGTTGCCGGGCGGCAATCCTGCCGCCCGGCCGGCTCGTTCAGTCGCCGCTTACTCCCTCGGACATTTTCTCCAAGGCGTCGTTAATTGTGAACGTGTTCGGTTTCTGGACGGCCGGGAAGTCCTTGAAGGTCTCTGCGAACTTCGCCGCAGCGGCCTGGGCCGCGTAGACGAAAAGGCATTGTGGATCATCCAGTCGTAATGGGTGTTCGAGGTGATCGGGGCGAACTCGTATGGGTCCGTGCGGAGATTGAAGATCTTGGGCAGACGCAGCCGAGTGAATGGTTCTGCCCACACACCCAGCGTACCCTGCATGCGCGGCTCCATGAACACGAGCTTCCAATTGTCATGGGTCACGGGCATCAAGGTCCGGTCGGCGCTCATGCAGGTGCGCTGGAACGACATTTCGGTGCGCCGTGACGGCAATTCGACCAATATGCCGTACCAGGCGATTCCAAGGACAATCAGGATTGCCATAAGCCCAACCGCGAGCGAGGTCATTAATCTGGCACTTCGGGATGTCGCTGGACCCGTACGGGCTGTCACAAACCTTTCCTTGTCTTATGCGCTCGAGAGTGGGCGTTCCCGGTTACTGCCTCTGACGGACGACACACCGGAAGCCGATATGGCTCGACGACGTATCGATCGGCTGCGCGTGGCGCGCGGCCGGACGGTAGCGGCGGCAGTAGTTCGGGGCACACAGGTGCGAACCGCCCTTGAGCACCCGGCGCGGGATGCGGACCTGCGGCTGGCGGGGATCGTAGCTATCGGCTTCGCGCCCGCCGCGCGGGTTCTCGGGGATGCAGCAGGCCTTGGGGGCGTCGGCCGGATGCTTCTGTGCGTACCAGTCGGAGGTCCATTCCCAGACGTTGCCGATCAGGTCGTAAAGGCCATAAGCATTCGGCGGAAAGGCCATGACCGGCGAGGTGCGCTCGTAGCCGTCCTCGCGCTTGTTCTGAAACGGAAACTCACCCTGCCAGGTATTGGCCATGTGGCGACCGCCCGGCGTGAGCTCGTCGCCCCAGGCGAATTCCGCCCCGTCGAGCCCGCCGCGGGCGGCATATTCCCATTCGGCCTCGGTCGGCAGGCTCTTGCCGGCCCAGGCGGCATAGGCCTCGGCATCCGCATAGGCGACATGCACCACCGGATGGTCGTCGAGGCCCTTGATGGACGATCCACGTCCGTAAGGCCGACGCCAGTTCGCCCCGAAGGTGAAGGACCACCACTGGCTCCAGTCCTCCATGGAGACCGGGTAGTCCGGCGGGGTGAAGACGAGGGAGCCGGCTTTGAGCACCTCCGGCAGCGCGCCCGGATAATCTCGCGGGTCGGGCTTGCGCTCCGCGACGGTCACATGCCCGGTCGCCTCGACGAAGCGCCGGAACTCCCGGTTGGTGACCGGGGTCCGGTCGATCCAGAAACCGTCGACCGTCACGCGATGGACCGGCGCTTCCTCGGGATAGTGCCGGTCCGAGCCCATGCGGAACGTGCCGCCTGGAATCCAGAGCATGTTCGGAGCCGGAGCGTCACTTCGAGCTGAGACTGCTTCGGTCGTGTCGGGTTCGGCGAAAGTCATGGGTTCATCGTCCTCATGCGATGCGGCTCAGGATGGATCGGGGCGCGGCGCTCACTCGGCCGGCGCCGGCGGCGTGACGCCGGTGACCTGCTCGGACGGCTCCTCGCTGAGCCAGCGGTAGAGCACGCCGCCGAGCGCACCTCCGATGAGCGGCGCCACCCAGAACAGCCAGAGCTGCGCCAGCGCCCAGCCGCCGACGAAGAGGGCAGGGCCGGTGCTGCGGGCCGGGTTCACCGACGTGTTGGTGATCGGAATGCCCACGAGATGGATCAGCGTCAGTCCGAGGCCGATGGCGATGGGAGCGAAGCCTACCGGTGCCTTGCCGTGGGTGGCGCCCATGATGATGAACAGGAACATCATCGTCAGCACGACCTCGGCCACGAATCCCGAAATCAGGCTGTACTGGCCGGGCGAATGCGCGCCGTAGCCGTTGGCGGCAAAGCCTTTCGACAGGTCGAATCCCGGAGCCCCGGAGGCGATCAGGTAAAGCACGAAGGCGGCGATCACGGCCCCGATCACCTGCGCCACGATGTAAGGCGCGATGTCCTGCTTCGGGAAGCGCCCGCCGGCCGCAAGGCCCACCGTCACGGCCGGGTTGAGATGACAGCCCGAGATGTGGCCGATGGCGTAGGCCATGGTGAGCACGGTCAGGCCGAAGGCGAGCGAGACGCCGAGCAGGCCGATGCCGACCTGCGGAAAGCTCGCGGCGATCACGGCACTGCCGCAGCCGCCGAAAGTAAGCCAGAACGTGCCGATGCCCTCGGCGACGCATTTGTGAATGTTGCGGCTGTTGTGGAGATCCATGGTGTCCTCCTTCGTGTCGGGGCGGGCAGGCGTGCGGGAGCCTTCGGGCCGCGCCGACCGTTGGCCGACGTCGCCTCGCGCAAGATCCGATCCCTTGTGATTGAGCTTAGGGAGCCGCAGAGAAAGCGGAATTCGGGAAACACCTGAGGGGCGGTCAGGAAAACACTGAAAGCGGGCGCTCTTTGGAGGAGGCGCGGGAATACGCTATGGCGTGAGCGTTCCCGAGACGGCCTGTCCGAGGCCCTCCACCTGCCCCTGGAAGTTCTCGCGCGTCCGCGGGTCGACGACCGCGACCGGGGCCGAGACGGCGAGACCCGCCGCCGTGCCGACGGCGGCGGCGGCCCCTGCCGTGACCTGAATGATCCTGTCGCCGATGCCGACCCGGGCATCCGTCAGGGTCTGGCCTTCGGCCAGTTCCCGGCCGATGATCCGCACGACCTCCGGGCTCTCGGCGAATTTGGAGTGGTTCAATGGGTCGCCGGTCCGGAGCTTGGAAAGGTTCAGGACCGTGATGCCGGACTTGTCCAACTCGCCGCGATAGGGCTCCTGGTCCGGGTCGATGGCGCCGAGCCGCACCGAATCGCCCCAGATGCGGCGGGAAATCGCCAGGGCCCGGTCGTCCTGGGAGACGAAAAGGGTGAAGGACGGGCGGGTCTTACCCATGTCGAGCACCGCCTCGCGGAACAGGTCGACATCCACGTCGGGAGCGGCGAGCAGCACGTTGCGGATCTTCGGCGCAACCCGGCCGTCGCGGATCGCCATCTGGCGCAGGGCCTCCAGGGTCACCCAGTTGCCCATGGAATGCGCGAGGATCGAAATCTCCCCGACGCCCGGGTCGCTCGCCAGGGTCCGCAGCGTGGTCTCGAGGGCGTTGCGGGAATAGGTATTGCTCTCCCGGTCGTACCCATAGGCCAGTACGCTCCCGCGCGACGGCCAGGTGAACAGCACCGGCACCACGGGCGTGCCGGCGTCGTGCACGATCTGGGCGAAGCGGAAGACCGCATCGTCGAAGCGGTTGTTGAAGCCGTGGATGAACACGAGCACGCGCCGCTGCGGCACGGTGCGGACGGTGCGGTTGAACCAGGCGGTCGCCTGCTTGCGGTCGATGATGTCCGCCTTCAAGGTCACGAAATCCGTGGCGGGGTTGCCCGGCACGCTTTGCGGCCATTGCACTTCGCCGGCCGTGCGGTTGGCCGCGGGCGGGATCGAAACCTTGAACTCGGCAAAGGACAGTTCCGGCCCACGGCCGCCCGAATAGAATTCCTGCGGATCCGTCGCACGCATGCGGGTCGTGGCGACCAGCATGTCGACCGTGCTCGCGCCCGGCACCGTCGCGGCCACGGGAAGCAGAACGCCCTTCGGGCTGGCGCATCCGGCAAGGCCGAACGCCAGGGCGGCGGCCATGATGCAGGACTTGATCTTGTTCCGATCCGCCACGGTGAACGCGTTCCCGCCGCCATCCCGTCCTGACTGTCGCATGTGGTCCGCGTTCCCCGGGTGTTGTGCCCGGCCAAATCTTCCTCAGGTTGCCGCGCTTGTCGAGCGGGAGTGAGCAAATTTCGAATGACCGCGAGCAATCGCTCTCTGGCCGCCGTGAGAGAAGGGCGGTTTCGCGCCCTCGTGCCTTGATGGGCCCCTGGATCCGGTTACACGGCCCGGCAATGACAGCCCGAGCGAATTCTCGCCGTCGTTCCCGGCCTTGTGCCGGGATCCACGTCTTGACAGCGTTGTGGTGCCGAAGACGTGGCGGCCGGAACGCGTCCGGCCATGACGCGGCGGGTGGATGTCGATGGATCCCTGTCAAAGAGCCAGCGGTTTGGGGCCCGCAGCTTGCGCTGCGAGCCTTTAGGGTTCGAGGGTGGCGCGTCGGGCAGCCCGGCTCGCTTGAGTGAAAGATGGAAGAGCCGGGAGGCCGCTTCGCGCACGGTTCTTTTAGGCGTTTAAACTTGGACCAGCACAGGGCTGCCAAGGGCCTCCTGGCGCCGGCTGCGTGACCGGCGGGCAGGACCGTGCCTG
>NZ_JBFRGW010000047.1:0-28822 GCF_052115545.1 Microvirga sp. 2MCAF35 | reverse complement strand
CAGCACGAACTCCCGACACCGCTCCGTCACAGATACCTCCAGCCAACCCATCCCGACCTCCCTGCCGCCACAGCAGAAGTGTCAGGTATGTCTCCGAACAGCTGTCAGGTATGTCTCAAGGCCGTACAACAAGCCCGGTGATGACGTGAGGAGGGCCGGCAGCGCCCTCCCCGTCCCTGCCCGGCCGTCGTGCCGATCCTCACAGGGGCAGATTCAGCGAGCAGCGCAGGCCCTCGGGCTGGAAGCGCATTTCCAGGAGGCCGCCGAGTTCGTCGCGGATGGTGCGCTCGATGAGGCGCGAACCAAAGCCGAGGCGCTTCGGGGGCTCGACCATGGGGCCGCCCTGCTCCACCCAATCCATCGAGAGGCGCCTCTGCCCCGCCGCGTCGGTCTCAGCCCGCCAGGAGATGTCGAGCCGTCCCTGCGGGACCGAGAGCGCGCCGTATTTCGCCGCGTTGGTGGCGAGCTCGTGCAGCGCGAGGCCGAAGCCCAGCGCCTGCTGGGGCTTCAGGCGGATCGGCTCGCCCGCCACGCTCACCCGGCCCTTGTCGAGGCCGCCATAGGGGATCATCTCGGCATGGAGAATATCCTCGAGCGAGGCGCTCTCCCACAATTCGCGCGTCAGGACGTTGTGGGTGGCGGACAGCGCCATGAGGCGCGCCTGGAAGGTTTCCTGGAAGCTGTCGAGATCGCGGCTGCCCCGCCGGGTGTGGAGCGCCAGCGACTGCACGACCGACAGCGTGTTCTTCACCCGGTGGTTCAGCTCCTGCACCAGGAGCATCTGCCGCTCCTCGGCCCGCTTCCGCTCGGTAATGTCCAGGCAGGCACCCACCATCAGGGCCGGTCCGCCCTTCGTATCCCGCAGCAGGCGGCTGCGATTATACATCCAGCGCAGGGAGCCGTCGGCCAGGATGGCACGGAACTCGTAGTCGACCGTGCTCCCGCTCTCGGTCGCGCCATCGATGACGCGCCCGATATGCTCATGATCGTCCGGATGCACGTAGCGGCGGAAGTCCCCGCGCTGGCGCGGAGCCTCCGCCGGATCGAGGCCGAAGAGACGCGCGAGGGCCGGGTCCCAGTCGACGGCATTGGCGCGGAAATCCCACCGCCATGTCCCGGCTCTGGACGCTTCGAGGGTCGTCAGCAGCCTTTCCTGGGCGACCTCGAGCCGGGCCGCGGCGCCGCGCAGGGACGAGGCCGCCACGACCGAGAAGGCACCGCCGAACAGGTAAATGCCGAGCCCCGTCAAGGTCTGCGCGGAGAACGGCGCCGGCCCATGGTCGAAGGACAGGAACCCGAAGGTGGCCGCCATTCCCAGCAGCAGCGCGCCCATTCCGGCCCAGCCGCCGGCCGCGATGGCCGTGAACAGCACCGCCGGATAGAGCGTGATGTAGGGCAGTTCATCGCCCAGCAGGGGATCCAGCGCATAGCGGACAAGCATCGCCGCGCCGACCGCCCCTGCGGCGTGCAGGGCCGAGGCGGCCCAGGAAAGCGGGCTGAGCGTCGTGAACCGGATCAGCAAGCGGAGCCTTTTCGTTTGCTCCGCTATATCACTTCAAATGACCGAATTCCAGCACATGCGAAAACCCCCGCGGCCCATGCCGCAGGGGTGTTGTTCATCGATGAGGGGAAATATCCCTCTCGAAGCCTAGATCCGTCCCATCAGCAGCAGGATGATCAGGATGAGCAGGACCACGCCGAGCAGGCCGCTCGGGCCGTAACCCCAGCCACGGCTGTAAGGCCAGGCGGGCACCGCGCCGATGAGCAGCAGGATGATCAGAATAAGCAGGATGGTGCTAAGTGCCATAGAAATACTCCTCCACACAGGTCGCCGCGACGCAGCGGCGTTCGCTCAGGGAAACTTGACCGTACGCGAAAAAGTTCCCGCCTTTTTGCCTGTGGATGAGTCCCGAGGGGGTAGGCCGGGACGCGGAACGATCACCCTGGCCTGACGTTACTTCCTCGGCGATGGGCGCCGCCTTCGGCGCGGCCCTGCGGGAGATCGCTACCCTTGATGGACCAGGACACCTCAATGCAGAAAAAGAAATCGAATTGGATGACACACGACGATCCAGAGCCCGTTCCTGGCCTCAACACATCCGCATCCCCTGCCCTCAGCCGCTCCGTCCAGGCCCAGATCGGCCAGCGCTTGCGCCAGTTCTACGATGCCCTGGCGCTGGGCGAGCAGCCGGTGCCGGACCGCTTCATCGAGATCATCAACCGGCTCGACGGCGCGAAGGGAGAGAAGCAGCAATCATGAGTATCGATATCGATTTGCGCGACTCCATGCTCAAGGCGACGCCGAACCTGCGCGCCTTCGCCATCTCGCTCACGAACAACGTGGACCGCGCCGACGACCTCGTTCAGGAAACCCTGATGCGGGCGATCGCCAATATCGACCGCTTCCAGCCGGGCACGAACATGCAGGCGTGGCTCTTCACCATCCTGCGCAACCTGTTCCATTCCGAATACCGCAAGCGCCGCCGGGAGGTGGAGGATGCGGACGGCAAATATGCCGCCGCCCTTTCGGTCCAGCCGGACCAGATGCCTCATCTCGATTTCGAGGATCTGCAGAAGGCGCTCGCCTGCCTGCCCCACGACCAGCGCGAGGCGCTGCTGCTGGTGGGCGCGTCTGGCTTTTCCTACGAGCAGGCGGCGGAGATCTGCGGCTGCGCGGTCGGGACCATCAAGAGCCGCGTCAACCGCGCCCGCAACCGTCTCGCCGAGCTGATGCACTTCACCGATATGGAGGAGGATCTCGGCCCGGACCGCGTCACCCTCTCGGTGATGCACGCGGTCGCGTGAGAGGCCTTGAGGCAAGCCCCGAGTTTTCAGCCGATAGGCGCGCCCGAGGTGCGCCCATCGTTTTAGCGGCGCCGGAACTGCTGGTTGCCACGCTGCGGCGGACGCGGACCGGAAGAGGCACCCGAGTCCTTGTGACGGAAGATCAGCCTGCCCTTTTCCAGATCGTAGGGGGACATCTCGACGGTCACGCGGTCACCGGCGAGGGTCTTGATTCGGTTCTTCTTCATCTTGCCGGCCGTATAGGCGATGACCTCATGCCCGTTGTCGAGCTGCACGCGATAGCGCGCGTCGGGCAGAATTTCGGTCACAAGCCCCTCGAAGGTGATCAGTTCTTCCTTTGCCATGCAAAGCCTTTCCCATAACAAAAAAGCCGCCCCTGAACCGGAACGGCCATCTGCAAGAGGACGTGCAGGGCACGCCCTCCGGCATTAAACCTTACGCGTTCTGCAGGTTCACTGCAGACTGGCGGCCGGTACGCTGGTCGGTCTGAAGCTCGTAAGAGATCTTCTGGCCTTCGCGCAAGCCGCGCATGCCGGCCCGCTCGAGAGCGGTCGCATGAACGAACACGTCCTTGCCGCCGTTGTCGGGCTGGATGAAACCATAACCCTTGGTTTCATTGTACCACTTCACGGTTCCCTGTTCCATGGGAAATCCTTTTCACTGTCGATTGCACGTGGATGAGGGCCAGAGGCCAGCCACCCGTTAGTCGATAGATGGTAGAGAAGGAACGTGCGCCCGGCAGTGCCAAAGCGGGAAGCCCAGTCGTCCGGCCAAATGTCGATGAGGCTGTACCTAAGGCACGGTTGGGGCAATTACAAGGCAAACTCCCCTTCAGGGGAACAAGCAGCCAAGCGTGGAAACTCAGGCGTTTCGCCCACCTTGACGTATCCCGGACACGAGGCGCTGCAAGGCTTCCTCGCCGGCCGGAGTGAAGACGATCTCCTGTCCGTCGGCCTTGACGAGGCCGCGCCCGTCGAGTTCGTCCACAGCGGCGTCGCTGGCCTTGTGGCCGACGCCGTCCTTCTGGATCACGCTGCGGACCCGCTGACCACTCGACAGCTCGTGATAGGCGGCGAAGGCGAAGACCGCCAGCGCCTCGTCGCTCAATCCGGACAGGTCCGCCATCGTGCACCTCGGCTCTCTTGAAAACCCTGCTCCGGTCAATGCGGGTTGGCGCCAACCGTTCAAGCGCGGCCTTGGAAAAACCTCGACAGGCAGTGGCGTTTGCACCCAGGAACACTCGTCCGGCCTTCACGTTGGTTGCGCGACGCCACCCTCCGGGTGGCCCCAATCCAAGACGACGAGGAGCGCTCACATGGCCAATGACCGCCGCTACGGCAATCAGGATTTCGACCGGCGCGACCGCGAGGACGACGGCTACATCGCCCGCCATGGCTTCGGCAATCGGCGCGCAGGATACGACCGCGGATATGGCTCAGGCGAGGATGACGGCTGGCGCCTCGAGCGCGAGGTCCGCGAACGCGATTATGGAGACTCGGCTGGCTACGGCAGCGGCGGCTCGTCTCTCGACTGGCGCGACGTGGTCGGCGAGGATCGCGGCGGCTATGAGCGGCCCTTCTTTGGCTCCGGCCGGAGCCGCGACCCGGATCAGTTCGGGCAGGACCGGTACGGCCGGAGCCGCACCGGATCGGAGAGCTTCGGGCGCGGATCGCGCGACTACAACGAGGATCGCGGCTTCTTCGAACGTGCCGGAGACGAGGTCCGCTCCTGGTTCGGCGACGAGGACGCGGAACGCCGCCGCGGGCGGGACATGCGCGAGGCCGGGATGCATCGCGGCCGGGGACCGAAAGGCTATCAGCGCTCCGACGCCCGCCTCACGGAAGACGTGAACGACCGCCTCACGGAGGATCCGCATATCGATGCATCGGAGATCGAGGTGCGGGTGGAGAACCGCGAGGTCACGCTCACCGGCACCGTGAATAGCCGCTTCGAGAAGCGACACGCGGAGGATCTGGCGGAGTCCGTCTCCGGGGTGACCCACGTGCAGAACAACCTGCGCGTCCAGCAGCAGGCGGATGCGGGCATCGCCGGGACCATGATGTCGGGCGCGGGCGCTGCTGGCGCCGGCAGCACGGGCGTACCGGAAACCTCGGGCACAGGCAGGGTTGCATCGACGCGGCGGCGGTCCGGCGGCTCCTCCGAGAGCGGGATCTGACGGGACCCCGATCCGGTTTACCAGGATGCGCTTCTCCCCTTGGGGACGAGGCGCATCTGTCGTACGAAGGTCTCTGCCTTTCCCCTGACACAGGCGCTCCCCATATGGGGATGGGAAAGACGAGGACGCTCATGGCAGGTATTTCGGTCACGCTCGAAGGCGACAACATCCAACTGGCATTCCAGAAGGGCGAGCAATCGACTGCCGTGGTCATGGACCCTCATGCAGCCCGCTCGCTGGTGCGGGCCGTGAGCCAGCTGCTCTCCGCCATCGGCGAATCCACCGAGGAAGGTAGCGAAGACATGCCGGAGGAACTGGTCGACGTGACGTCTCAGACCATCGATGTCGGCATGGACGAGCACGGCATGGCCGTGGTGGCCCTCCAGGCGGGCATGATGCCGCCTTTTCTGTTGCGCCTGAAGGACGACGAAGCCCGCCACATCGCCCAAAGCCTGCTCGAGATCCTCAACAGCCCGCGCGACGTCCGGGTTTCGCACGGGGATCATTGAATGTTTCTCGGCGAAGCGGTTTCGAGTTGCTGTCGAGGAATGCGGAGTATGTCCGAATTCAAGAAAGCTTGATCCGCACCTGAACGACCCATCCGGCCCTAAGCTCGGCCGGCGCGGAACTTCATTACGGCCATTCTGTTGTCGAACGCGGGGCATTCTCGGCCGCGCTTGGACAAGGCCATGGCAGTGCACGATCCAGATCTCGTTTCCGGTGCCCATCCCGGCGTTCCCATGATGAACGCCAAGGCGGAGCCGACCCTCAAATATCCGGAATCCGAAGCCTTCTATGCCGAGGCGCTCCGGGAGCTGAACAACCTCGGCCTCCCCTTCCTGCTCGCCGGCACCTATGCGCTCTCGGCCTATACGGGCATCACGCGCCCGACCAAGGACCTCGACATCTTCTGCAAGGCCGGCGACTACACCCGCGTCCTGTCGCATTTCAAAAGCATCGGCTATTCCGTCGAGATCGAGGACGACCGCTGGCTCGGCAAAGTGTTCAAGGGCCAATACTTCTTCGATGTGATCTTCGCTTCGTCGAACGGCACCATGCCGATCGGCGACCAATGGTTCGAGCGCGCGCGCCAGATCGAGGTCTTCGGCACGCCGGTGCGCATTGTCGGACCGACCGAGCTCGTCTGGTCGAAATGCTTCATCCAGCTGCGCCACCGCTATGACGGTGCGGACGTGGCACACACGATTCTGAAGGCCCACGACCAGATCGATTGGCATGCCCTGCTCGCCTACATGGAAGTGCATTGGGAGGTGCTGCTCATGCACCTGCTCAACTTCCGTTGGATCTATCCGTCGGAGCGCGACAAGGTTCCGCGCTGGGTGATGGACGAGCTTCTCGACAGACTCTCCAAGCAGCTAGACCTTCCGCCGCCGCAGATGAAGGTCTGCCGCGGACGGATGTTCTCCCGCATCGATTACGAAATCGACGTCAAGCAATGGGGCTTCGCCGATGTCGGTGGCGAAGGTGAATGGCGGAATGAGTGACGAACCACGGCAAGTCATGAAGGTCGCGGCCATGGGCGACCTTCACGTTCGCGAAGACAACTGGGTGTCCTATCGCGATATGTTCGGCGAGATTTCGAGAGAGGCCGATGTCCTGGTCCTGGCCGGCGACCTCACGGATCTCGGGAAACCGAGGGAAGCCGAACTTCTGGCGCAGGATATCAAGTCCTGCTCGATCCCCATCGTCGGCGTGCTCGGCAATCACGATTATGAATGCGGTGCGCATGAAGAGGTGACGCATATTCTGCGCGATGCCGGCATGCGTATCCTCGATGGACAATCTGTCGAGATCGACGGCGTCGGTTTCGTCGGCGTCAAGGGCTTTGCCGGCGGCTTCGGGCGCCGGATGCTCGGCTCCTTCGGCGAGCCGGCCATCAAGCAATTTGTCGGCGAGACCATGAACGAGACGCTGCGGCTCGAGAACGCCATGCGGCAGGTACGCGCGAAGCGCTCCATGGTCATTCTCCATTACGCGCCGATCACCGAGACGATCGAGAGCGAGCCGCTGGAAATCTATCCTTTTCTGGGCTCGTCGAGGCTGGCCGAAACCATCGACCGGTTCAAGGTCAGCGCCATCGTGCATGGTCACGCACATCGCGGTCGTTTCGAAGGACACACGCCTGGCGGCCAGCCGGTCTACAACGTCGCCAAGCACATCGAGAAGCCGAACGGCAAGCCCTACGCCATCATCGAAATTTGAGCCGGCGCAATTCGCCGCCGGCTCATGCTGCGGCTGACGCTCCGGCTCAGAAACGCGTACCGGGGCTCGTTGGGTTGCCCGGAAGGTAATCCGGTTCGGAACCGGGCCCCTTCGGATCCGTGATGCCAGGATCGTTGACGGGATACGGCGTGCGCGGGCCCGTCGGGCCCATATCCGGCTCCTCGTCGGGCATGGATCCGGGCGGCACCTCGCTCGGGATATTGCCGCCGGGAACAGGATCGTTGGTCGGCACTCCTGGATTGGTCATTGCTTCTTCCTCGATTTCTGTAGCCGTGATTGGGTCAACAAGCCCGCACGAACAGGGTTCCCGCGAGCGGAACCCCTTATCTTTCCATCCGTTTTCAGACAGATCCCTCAACGAATGGAGAATGCGATGCCTGACATTAAACAGGCCAAGATCCTCATCATGGCGACCGATGGTTTCGAGGAATCGGAATTGACGGTTCCGCAGGAGAAACTCTCCGATGCCGGCGCGACGGTCGAGGTCGCCGCACCGAAATCGCGCATGAAGTCCGGCAAGATCTACGGCTGGGACAAGACCGATTGGGGCAAGACCGTCTCCGTCGATAAGGACATCGAG
Source organism: Microvirga sp. 2MCAF35 (assembly GCF_052115545.1). Taxonomy (NCBI): domain Bacteria; kingdom Pseudomonadati; phylum Pseudomonadota; class Alphaproteobacteria; order Hyphomicrobiales; family Methylobacteriaceae; genus Microvirga; species Microvirga sp. 2MCAF35. The sequence continues at coordinate 21,017 of NZ_JBFRGW010000047.1, read as the reverse complement.
GACGTGAACCCGGCCGATTACGATGCGCTCGTCCTGCCCGGCGGACAGATCAACCCCGACAAGCTGCGCACCGAGCCGAAGGCGCTCGAGATCATCCGTGCCTTCTACTCCTCCGGCAAAACCGTTGCCGCCATCTGCCACGCACCCTGGCTCCTCATCGAGGCCGGCGTGATCAAGGGCAGGCAATGCACGTCCTATCACTCGATCAAGACGGATGTGATCAATGCCGGCGGCCAATGGCGCGACGAGACGGTGGTGACCGATCAGGGTCTCATCACCAGCCGCAATCCGGGCGATCTCGATGCTTTCGTGAGCAAGATCATCGAGGAAATCCGCGAGGGCTCCCATGCTGGCCGGCGTGCGGCGGCAGAGTAACGATCCCAATACACGAACACAAAAAAGCGGCCGGTGAAAACCGGCCGCTTTCGTATTGATCCGATCTTGGCTCAGGCCTGCTGGATCGCCGAGACTTTCCAGGAACCGCCCTGATCGCGGCGGAAGGTCCAGAGTTCCATCGCCTCCTCGACCTTGTTCGGATCGCCCTCCACCACACGGCCGGTGGCCCTGTCGGTCATGACGTCGGTAATGCCGAAGCGCATGGCGACGGTCGCATAATCCGTGCCGCCCTCACGCCAGGCCTCAGACAGGTCGCCTTGGTTCAAGCGTACATTGGAGAGCTTGTTCACGACGCCGCGGGCCGCATTGTCGTTGAGCTCTTCCTGGATGTAGCCGGCCATCTCGGGCGTGGCGAGCTGCCAGAGCTTCGCGACGTCTTCCCGCGAATAGGCATCCTGCATCTCGACGAGACCACGCTCGAAGGCTGTATAATCGCCCTCGCTGATGCCGATCTCGTCGCGAACGCCCGGACGGGCTTGAGCCTGCTGGGGCCGGCCGCCGAGGGCACCACCCAGGGCGCTGCCGAGACCGCCGCCTAGGCCTGCGCCCAAGCCGCCGCTCATGGGCCGTCCGCCCGTCGGCGGCACGCTGCCGCCCGTGGAACGGGCATAGCCCTGCTCCGGGCCGGCATAGGCCGGCTCCTGGCGCCTGCGGAACCACTTCATGGCGAAGGAGACCAGCAGGACCACAAGGCCGATCTGAAGCAGGAGTCCGAAGATCGAGGCAAGACCGCCGAGGCCGCCGAAGAAGCCGTGACCGAACAGCATGCCGAGTAGGCCCGCGCCGAAGAGGCCGGCCATCAGGCCCGTGCCGAAGCCGAAGCGGCGCGGCTGCGCCACGTTCGGAGCCGGGGTGCCGGGCCGGGTCATGTTCGGACCCTGGTTCGGGATCTGCGAGCGCTGGATCGGGGCCGCCGCTTCAGGGGCCGTCCGGGTTGCCGGCGGGGGCGTATAGGTGCGCGCACCGCGCGAGCCGAAACTGCTCCGGCCGCCGACGCGAGCCTCGGCCGCACTTCCGGCAAGGATCAGGGCCGCCGCCAAGGCGACCATCACCCGACTGCGGCGAGAAGCAAATTTCATCATCGTCTTTGTTTTCCATCCCTCTGAAGCACGACGCTACTTACATCTCATGTGGTGATGGCTGAAGGATTTCGGAAGGGCTGGACCGTTTGATTTTGGCTGCCGTTGTCATCCTCGTGAAAGCAGAGGTGACAGCGGTAGCGCGTCGGCTTCAACGCCCCTGCTTCTGTTTCAGCTGATCGATCCGCTTCGAGGCCTCGGCCTTGTCGAGACCAGGGTCGAAAGCCTTTGGATCGTGCGCCTGTTCCGACAGGGTCTTCAGGTAGGATGCCTGGGCGCCAGTCATCGGCTCGTCACCGGAGACCCATTCGTCGGGGTTCTTGATCTGGTTATCGGAAGGATCAGGATGAACCTTCGGGTTATCTGCCTCTGCGGAAGATTTATGGTTAACCGCGGGGCGGCTCGTCGCTTTACCATGCGAAGACATGCGGGACTCCTATTGTTCTAGTTTTGTTCCGAAACGAGAACACTCTTGCAGAGCATTGGTTCCTCAGGGAAAGGCGGATTAACCCGGCCGATTATTCCCCGTTATCCACAGATTCCGGCCTCGACTCGCCGCCAAGCTTATGTTCTTGATTTGTTCATTCGTAAGCACAGGTGGCGAGGATGCGAAAACCGACCGGTCTGGAGCGGCTCTATGTCGACTTCGACTCCTTCTTCGCCAGCGCCGAGCAGCATCTTCAGCCGCATCTGCGCGGCAAGCCGGTGGGCGTGATCCCGGTCGATTCCGAGCACACGGGCCTTATCGCAGTCAGTCGTGAGGCGAAGGCCATGGGGCTCAAGCGCGGCACCCTCGTGCGCGACGCCCGCAGGCAATGCCCTGGCCTCGTTCTCGTAACGGCGCGGCACGAGCTTTATGTGCAATTGCACAAGGCCATCATCCAGGCCATTGAGACCGTCGTTCCGGTCAAGGCCGTCTGCTCCATCGACGAGATGCTCTGCGCGCTCCTGCCTGCGGAGTGGCCGCAGGCATTCCACGTCGGGCAGCGCGTCAAGGATGCCATCGCCACGTTAATCGGCCCTACCCTCACCTGTTCGGTCGGCCTCGGCCCCAACGACCTCCTGGCCAAGATCGCGGCCGAGATGGAGAAGCCCAATGGCCTCGTGGCCCTTCATCCTGACGATCTGCCGGTCCGCCTGCTTTCCCTCGAATTGACGGACATTCCAGGTATCGCCCGAGGCAATGCCGCCCGCCTTGCCCGTGCGGGCGTCGCCGACATGGAGGCCCTGTGGCGGCTCCAGCCGAAGGAACTGCGCCGGCTCTGGGGCAGCGTCGAGGGGGAGCGTCTCTGGATGGGGCTCCACGGCTATACGGTGGAGCGCCCCGAGACACGGCGGCGGATGTTCGGGCACGGACGCGTTCTCCCGGCGGATTGGCGCTCCCTGAACGGCGCCTATGCGGCAGCCCGCGTTCTCCTCGCCAAGGCGGCGGCCCGCATGCGCCGCGCCGGCTTCTCGGCCCGGGCGCTCGCCCTGTGGCTGACGGACAGGAACAGCGCCGGGTGGTACGGGGAGGAGCGCTTTCGGCCGACCTGGGACGACCCGTCCCTGCTGGCCTCCTTGAGCCGCTTGATCCTCCATGCGGAGCGCGAGGAGATGCACCGCAGCCGCAGCGTGCATGTTGCCCTGCACGATCTGGTGCCGTTGAGCGAGATCGAGGAGGACCTGTTCGACGACACGCCAGAGGCGCAGCTGAAGCGCCGGATGGAATATTTGTCGACCATCGCCGACCAGCTGAACGTCACCCACCGCAAGACCCTCCTGCACTGGGGCCCATGGGTCACGATCCCCGGCGGCTATGCGGGCGCGAAGATCGCCTTCAACCGCATTCCCGATGAGGCTGATTTTTGAGGGCCTTTGCCGTCATCACCGGGCTTGTCCCGGTGAGCCCGATGGTGGCAGGCGCAGCGCCTTTCGGATCGAGATGACCGGGACAGGGCCGGTGATGACGGGCGCCTGAATCTCGATCCTGTCATTCCCGAGTTGCTGCGGTTGTCGTTGAGGCAAGGTGCGTCGTGCTTCGTTCGGCGGCTCTGGGTCCCGGATCGGCGCTGACGCTCCGTCCGGGACGACGGCGGGGCTGATCCAATGATGTCAAAGAGCCAGCGCCTTCAGGCCCGGAGCCGGATGGCGCCGCGCCTGAAGGGCTCGAGGGAGGTGCGAGAGGCGCCCGGCTCGATGCTATGGAAGAGTGGAAGAGCCGGACGGCACCTCGCACGCGGGATTTTTAGGCGTTTCGACTTGGACCAGCACAGGGCCGCCAAGGGCCTCCTGCGCGCCGGCTGCGTGACCGGCGGGCAGGCCCGCTCTCCGCCCCGACACCTGTGACGCCTCGCGAAGCGCGCCCCTCGGCGGGCGGGGATGCCCAACGATATAGCTGAGCTTGAGCAGTCTGTCAAGAACAAAGTGAGAACATTACACTCACCTCTCCACGCCCACAGCGTCATGGCCGGCACAAGCCCGGCCATCCACGTCTTTGTAACGGGGCGGCTCCGAAGACCTGGATGGCCGGCACAAGGCCGGCCATGACGTGGAGGGGATGAAAATCGGCGCGCTCCCCTACTGAGCCCTCATCCTGAGGGGATTGCGCCAGCAATCCGTCTCAAAGGATGAGGGCGTTTCCAGAGACCACTGGACGATCCTTCGAGATGGTGCTTCGCACCTCCTCAGGATGAGGCCAGAGGGTGATGAGTTGGCCGCTCAGGATGAGGTGAGAGGGTGGCCAGAAAGACGGGGATGGTCATGACGTGGAAATGTGGGCCGGAAGAACCTCTGGAGTCCAAGTGCGGCGCCACGCCGGTGGACTTCAGCACCCCTCGCCGCCCGGCAGCGGTAAAACCCCTCACAAAAAATGCCCGGCACGAGGCCGGGCATGACGTGAAAGCGGATTGAGAGCCGGAAAGCCTCAGGCAGCCTTGCTCTTGGGCTGCACCTCGGCCGAGTAATCTTCCATCAGCACCTTGGTCATGTTGCCGGGCTGGAAGCGGTAGGGGCCGATCTCCGACACGGGCGTCACTTCCGCGGCCGTTCCGGTGATGAAGCACTCGTTGAAGCTCGGGAGTTCCTCCGGCATGATCCGGCGCTCCTCCACCCCGAAGCCGCGCCGCTTGGCGAGATCGATCACCGTGCGGCGGGTGATGCCGTCGAGGAAGCAATCGGCGATCGGCGTGTGAACGATGCCGTCGCGGATGAAGAAGACGTTGGCGCCCGTGCATTCGGCCACGCGGCCCTGCCAGTCGAGCATGAGCGCATCGGCATAGCCTTTCCGCTCCGCCTTATGCTTTGAGATGGTGCAGATCATGTAGAGACCTGCGGCCTTCGCGGCCGATGGGGCGGTAGCCGGATCGGGACGGCGGTATTCCGCCATGTCGATGCGGATGCCCTTCATCTTCTGGGCCGGGTCGAAATAGCTCGGCCATTCCCATGCGGCAATAGCGAGGTGGATCTTGTTGTCCTGAGCGGCCACGCCCATCATCTCCGAGCCGCGCCAGGCGACCGGGCGCAGGTAAGCGTCCTTCATCCCGTTCTTCTCCAGAACGAGGTGCTTGGCCGCGTCGATCTCGGCCACTGTGTAGGGGATCTCGAAATCGAGGATCTGGCCCGATTTCTTGAGACGCTCCGAATGCTCGGTCGACTTGAAGATCTCGCCGCCGTAGGCGCGCTCGCCCTCGAAGACGGAGGATCCGTAATGCAGTCCGTGCGAGAGCACGTGGAGCTTGGCATCCTTCCAGGGTACGATCTGCCCGTCGTACCAGATCCATCCATCACGTTGATCGAAGGGGGTCGCGGACATCGTTTTTCTCCTTGAATGCCGACCTTTGTGGCAACCGGGGCCGTGTAATTTCCGGTTTGCTCGCGGGCGATTTCAATTTCATTCATTTCGCCGAAGCGGCTTGACGAGTAACAATCGTCCTGAGATATGTCAACAAGGCTGACATAAAAATTGGGAACAGGATGGTGCCAGACGCAATTCCGGCCTTGAAGGCTCAGCAATCCGGCAAGGATGTTCTGGTCGAGCAGCCCGCCTACGACCTCATCGAACTGTTCTTCTTCGCCTATCGCGACTTCGTGAGCGATCCCGACAGGATCCTGGACGAGTACGGCTTCGGGCGGGCCCATCACCGGGTCCTCCACTTCGTCACCCGCCAGCCGGGCCTGACGATAGCGGAGCTTCTGGACATCCTGAGGATCACCAAGCAGAGCCTCAACAGGGTCCTGAAGGAACTTATCGAGAAGGATTTCATCGAGAGCCGCATGGGCACCTCCGACCGGCGGCAGCGACTGCTCTTCGCGACAGCCAAGGGCCACGATTTGGCCTTGAAGCTCGCCAAGCTGCAGACCCGCCGCATCATGCGGGCCCTGTCGGACATGGATCCGGAGGCCAAGGAAACGGTCAGCCGCTACCTTCTGCGCCTCATCGACCCGGACGACAGCGCCCATGTGAAGCAGCTCGTATTCGGTCTCAAAGAAACCTGATAAGCAGGGTCCGACAAAGCAGCTTGACGCCTGATGGATGCACGTATCGACATTCCCGACCATGCCCCGCACGTGCTCGTGGTGGATGACGACCGCCGCCTGCGCGACCTGCTGACCCGCTTCCTCACCGAGAACGGCTACCGGGTGACGGCGGCGAGCAGCGCGGCCGAGGCCCGGGCCAAGGCGGGAAATTTCGTGTTTGACGCCCTCGTGCTCGACGTGATGATGCCGGGGGAAACCGGGTTTGAATATGCACGAAGCCTGCGCGAGCATTCGCAGGTGCCGATCCTGATGCTCACGGCCCGGGCGGATGCGTCCGATCGGGTCACGGGGCTGGAGATCGGCGCTGACGATTATCTGCCCAAGCCCTTCGAGCCTCGGGAGCTTCTGCTGCGGCTCGGCAATATCCTCAAGCGCGCCCTGCCCTTACCGGGCGCACCGAGCAACGACGTGCCTGAGGTCATTCATTTCGGTCCGTTCTCTTATCGTTTCGACCGCGGCGAGCTGCGGCGCGGGGATGAGGTGGTGCGGATCACGGAGCGCGAGCGCGAGATCCTGACGATCCTCGGCAGCCATGCAGGCGACAACGTTCCGCGCGAAGCGCTCGCCGGCAACGGCATCGCGGCCAACGAGCGCACGGTGGACGTGCAGATCAATCGGCTGCGGCGCAAGATCGAGATTGATCCCGCCAATCCGATCTTCCTCCAGACCGTGCGCGGCATCGGCTATCGCCTCGTGATCGATCGATGAAGATCGGAGCGACCCTGCGCTATTCGCCTCTCGACCATGCCGCGCGCTGGTTCGGCCGTTTCCTGCCGAAGGGGCTTTACGCCCGTGCGCTCATCATCATCATCGCGCCCGTCATCCTGCTGCAATCCGTCGTCGCCTACGTGTTCATGGAGCGGCATTATCAACTCGTCACGCGGCGCCTGTCCTCGGCGGTGACGGCGGATATCTCGGCCCTCATCGACATCTACGAGAGCTACCCGCAGGATAAGGATGCAAGCACGTTGTCGCGCATCGCGTCGGAGCGCCTGCAGCTCGACGTGGACATCCTGCGCAACACCGATCTGCCGCCGCCGGGCCCAAAGCCCTTCTTCGACATTCTCGACGAAACCCTGACCGACGAGCTGCGGCGCCAGATCGACCGTCCATACTGGATCGATACGGTCGGCCGTTCGAGCTATGTGGAAATTCGCGTCAAGCTCGATCAGAACGATGTCATGCGAATTCTGGCGCGCCGCAGCCAGGCCTATGCGTCCAACTCGCATATCTTCCTCGTGTGGATGGGCGGCTCGTCCTTCGTGCTGCTCGGCATCGCGATCCTGTTCCTCCGCAACCAGATCAGGCCGATCCTGCGCCTTGCCGAGGCCGCCGAGGCCCTGGGAAAAGGACGCGAAATCGAGTTCCGTCCGCGTGGCGCCCGCGAGGTACGCCAGGCCGGACACGCCTTTCTGGAGATGAAGCGGCGCATCGAGCGCAACATCGAACAGCGCACCACCATGTTGAACGGCGTGAGCCACGACCTGCGCACCATACTCACGCGCTTCAAGCTCTCGCTCGTCTTCCTCGGCCAGACGCCGGAGGTGGAGGACCTCAAGCGCGACGTGGACGAGATGAGCCGCATGCTCGAAGGTTATCTCGCCTTCGCGCGCGGAGAGGGCGGAGATGCGGGCGAGCAGGCGGTCGCGACGGATCTGCGACAGCTCCTCGAAGAGGTTCAGTCCGATGCTGAACGGCAGGGCCATGTGACGGAACTCGACATCATCGGCGACCCGATAATCATCGTGCGCCCGGACGCTTTCCGTCGCCTCCTGTTCAATCTCGTGTCCAACGCGGCACGCCACGGCGACCGGATCGAGATCACCGCCAATCATGAAACGCGCTGGCTCATTCTGCATGTGGACGACGACGGGCCCGGCATCCCGGTCGAGATGCGCGAGGAAGTCTTCAAACCCTTCATGCGTCTGGACGAAGCGCGCAATCAGGACGAAGGGGGATCGGGCCTCGGCCTCGCCATCGCCCGCGACGTCGCCCGCTCCCATGGCGGCGACATCGTGCTGGGAGACAGCCCGCTCGGAGGCCTGCGCGCGACGGTGCGGCTGCCGGCCTGAGAATCGTCACGGCACTTTCCTGCAGTGCATTTCAGGCGCATTGTAGCCCCAGGTGATCGAAGCCACGCCCTGGTGCTCCCAGAAGCTTTCGTTGCGCCCCTGATAGCGCGCTCCGCTTCCCGATGGCTGAACAACCATCAGCGAGACGCTGTCGTCGCGCTCGGCAATCATTGTCGACGGGTCCGTCTTGAAAAACGTGACGACGACCTGTTTGCTCGGATCGCCGTCGCAGGCGAAGGCCACGGGGCCGATGCTGGGAACGAGACGGTAGAGCGCCTGGAGTTCCGCGATGCGCCGAACGTATTCCCCTTCCACGCACCCGCGTCTGTCGTCGCTTTTCCAGCAATCGTCGCGACCCTTGATCCAGCCGCGTTGCTCCGCCCGGAGCATAGGCGGACGCTCGTTTGCCGCCTTGCGGTCGGCTTGGGCATAAACATCCGCAAGCTTGCGGTCGAGCGCCGACAATCCGCTGTCCGTGCAGATCATTTTCGCGATGCTGCCAGTCTCGACCTTATCGCAGGAGAAGGATGGGTTCTGCGCCGATGCATCTTTGCATCCCAGGACGAGGACGATGCAGCCGGGAACGAACCCAGCAGCCTTCCGAAACGCACTCATCGGCACCTCCCGTCAGAAGCGCAGGCAAATAGCAGAAGGGTATTCGGTAGAGTTTAGTACAGCCTTCCGCCCACCGGCACGTCGCGATCCGGACGGATCAGCATGACGTCGCCGTTGGCATCGGGCACGCCGAGCGTCAGCACCTCCGACATGAACGGCCCGATCTGGCGCGGCGGAAAATTCACCACCGCCATCACCAGGGATCCCACGAGATCGTCCGGCGAATGGTTCACCGTGATCTGCGCCGAGGATCGCTTGGTGCCGATCTCCGGGCCGAAATCGATGGTGAGCTTGAACGCCGGCTTGCGCGCCTGTGGAAACGGCTCCACGGCCACGATCCGGCCGACACGTACGTCGATCTTCAGGAAATCGTCGAACGTGATGGGCGTCGCCGTCGAACTCACCTGATCCATCCTTGCCCCTGCCTGTCTTAAATGGCCGCCGCCGGATTCTGCGCGTCCCCGTTGCCGTCTTCGGTGCGGCGTGGCTCCGGGCGCGTCGGCCTGCGTCCCTGCAGCAGGGCGCGCCCGACGGCACGCAGAGGCGCGCTCAGGCGGCGCAGATCCTCGGCTCCTTCGAGGATGCGCTCGGCGCGGCGCAATTCGCGGTCGAGCCGCGCCATGGTCTTAGCGAGTGTCGGATCGTCGTCATCGAGCCATGTGCGCATGGTGTTGGCGTAAACCAGAACCGCGCCCTGGAGCTTCAGCTTTCCAAGCGGCCCTTCCGTATCGATGCCGGCGGCCGCGAGCATGAAGCGCTGAGAATTGAGGGAGACCTGATTGAGAGCGGCGAGAGACACGGGGTCGTATTGCAGATCCTGGAAGATCCGCCGCAGGGCCTGCTTGTAGGGCTCCAGGGCATCGAAGCGGCGCATCAGCACATCGAAGATGCGCTCACGAGCAGGCTCGCCCGCGAGATCGTCGGTCGTTCCCTCCAGCACCTGCCGGTCGATCTGGCGCGACAGGGCGCCGAGGACGGCGCCCTTCGAGGGGAAGAGATCGCGGAACTCGGCCAGCGACACATGGGCGGCTTTCGCCACATCGCCGATCTCGATCTCATGCCAGGGCCGCCGCGCGGCGAGATCCATGAGCGCCTCGACGATGGCTTTGCGCTTATCCGTGGGAACGTCAGCGGTCACGATCGGTCTCCTGAATATTGGCCGTTGAGACTTAATCTAGGGGCCGACCGCAGCAACCCCAAGGTTCGAGGGATGCTTCCACTGGCATGGAATCATCCCTCTTTCCTGCTTTGCCGCATTTTTTGACGGTGAACCGGATCCACTTCACCGAAAAATGCTCTAACCTGCGAGTTCCTCGGCACGCCGCTTGGCTGCCGCCACGGCCTCGCGCAGGAGCGCCTTCAGCCCGTTCGGATCGCGCATGAGCACTTCGAGTGCCGCCGCCGTGGTACCGCCGGGCGAAGTGACGTTCTGCCGGAGCGTGGCGGGCGGAAGTTCGCTTTGGAAAAGGAGTTCTCCCGCGCCGGTCACAGTCGCCCGCGCCAGGCGCTGTGCCAGATCCGGCGGGAGACCGGCAGCCGTTCCGGCCTCAGCCAGGCACTCGACCAAGTGGAACACATAGGCTGGACCCGAGCCTGAGAGTGCCGTGACCGCGTCGATCAGGTCTTCCGAAGGCAGCCATTCGACGATGCCGTTGCTGCTCAGAAGCGCATCGGCGGTCAGGCGCTGCCCCTCGCTCACCTTCTCGTTCACGGCAGCTCCGGTCGCCCCACGCCCGATGCTGGCGGGCAGGTTCGGCATGGCGCGCACGATGGCGCCGGCAGCCGGGAGCCTGGAGCGCAGATCGCCGATGGTCTTGCCGGCCAGGATCGAGATGATGAGGGTCTGCGGCCCGAGAAGGCCGTTCAGCGCAGGCGCGGCCTCGTCGAGCATCTGCGGCTTAATCGCCAGCACCAGCACGTCCGCCGCCGTCGGTTTGGCAGGGTTCAGGGCGATGCCCCTCTCGCGGCAGAAGCGGGTCATCTCCTCGGACGGGCGCGGGTCGACGACTGTAACGCCCTCAGGCCTCATGCCGACCTTGAGCCAGCCCTCCAACATGGAGCCGCCCATCTTGCCGGCGCCGACGAGGATGAGGGATGACGGCAGATGCGAAATGTTCGACGGCATGGGCTTGACCTGACAGGATGCAATGGCGAGGCCGCACTCTATTCACTGCTGCCCTGCGCTGTCGAGGCGAGTTCAGGCCTCGCCTTCGGTTTCGAACAGGACGGAATCGAGGGCCTCGCGGGCGGACTTGCCGGCCCAGATCACGAACTGGAAGGCCTGGAAATAGCGCTCGCAGGCCTCGACCGCGACCCGCAGCATGGTCTCGCATTGTCCGTCGGTCGGATCGGCTCCGCCCGCCAGCAGCAGGGCATGGCGGAACATCACCACGTTCTCCGTGCTCCAGAGATCGAAATGTCCGACCCAGAGCTGTTCGTTGACGGAGGAGATAAGCTGGAGCACCTCCTGGCGCCGCCGCTCGGGAACCTTGAGATCGAAGGCGCAGGCCATGTGCATAGCCTCCACGTCCTCGATCCAGGTGAAGGCGACGTCATAATCGGCCCAGCGGCCCGCGACGGAGATGGACATCTCGTCCGCCTCGGCCCGGTCGAAGATCCAGTGCCGCAGGGAAGCGAGCCGCTCGACCACATCTAAGGGATGTTCCGAGCGATCGATTTCAAGATGAATCTGCGACATGTCGATCCTGGATGCTCGATTAGCCGATAATGGTAAACATATCGGGCAACATGATTGCGTAGATTCGGGGACTATTCGAAAGAAGTACTCAGAATACCTTCGGTCTTCCGAGATCCCGCCGCCGCCGCCTCGAATCAGCGCATGAATCGACAGTCTTAGATTTCGGCTCTCGTCACAATGCGCGGGATTCACCTGTCCACAGCAGGAGACCCGCGTCAGGCGCAGGGCGGAATCCCGCGCGGATCAAGGCGTCGCGGGGTTCACGCCGGCCGTGGAAGCGATCTTCGCCTCGAGGTCCTTGACCCGGGCTTCGAGCCGCTCGTTCTCCTCGCGGGCAGCCACCACCATCTCGCGCAGAACCTCGACCTCTTCACGGGTGGCGACGTCCATGTCCTTGATCAGGCGCTCGAACTGGCTGCGGACCACGGTCTCGACCTCCCGCCGGACACCCTGGGCCGCCCCGGCGGCATCGGTGGCGAAGCGGGCGAGTTCATCGAAGATCCGGTTGGACGATTGGGTCATGGGAAAATCCACAGCGTTCGACGGGCCCTGAGCCCCTGGAAGCCAACACATGGGCGCATTTGCCACAAACTGCAACAGGGTTGACGACCTCCGCCCGGAGGGTCCAATGGCGACGTATTCGAACAAGGCCCGATCATGCCGCTCTCTTTTCCGCTTATCGATCCCGTGGCGATTTCCATCGGCCCCTTCGCGATCCGCTGGTATGCGCTGGCTTACGTGGCCGGCCTCCTGGGCGGCTGGTTCTATGCCAAACGCCTCGCGGCGAAGGCCGAACTCTGGGGAGGCTCGAAGCAGCCCAAGCCCATGGATGTGGACGATCTCATCGTGTGGGTGGCGCTCGGCGTCGTCCTGGGCGGCCGGATCGGATACGTGCTGTTCTACAATCTGGGCTCCTATCTGTCTCACCCGCTGGAAATTTTCGCGATCTGGCGCGGCGGCATGTCCTTCCACGGAGGCTTCCTGGGATCGGTGCTCGCCATCGTGCTCTTCGCCCGCTCGCGGGGGCTCAACCCGCTGGCCTTGCTCGACATGGCAGCGGTGGTCGTGCCCATCGGCCTGTTCTTCGGCCGCATCGCCAATTTCATCAACGGAGAGCTCTGGGGCCGTCCCGCGCCCGACTTTCCCTACGCGGTGGTCTTTCCCCATGCTGGCCCGGAGCCCCGGCATCCGAGCCAGCTCTACGAAGCCTTTGGCGAGGGCTTGATCCTGTTCCTCATCATGGCCTTCGCCGCGCGTCGCTTCGGCTTCCGTCGTCCCGGCCTCCTCGGAGGAATCTTCGTGTTGGGCTACGCCATCGCCCGCATCGTCTGCGAGTTCTTCCGCGAGCCTGACGCGCAGCTCGGATTCCTGTTCGGGTCATCCGTGCAGGCGCTCAGCGGCGGCATCACCATGGGCATGCTCCTGTCCGTTCCCATGGCGCTGGTCGGCATTGGCTTCATCGTCATGGCCGTGCGCGGCTATACCCGGCCCTCGAAGGCCGTCGAGGCCGCGTGAGCCCGCTGAAGGATACGTTACGCGAGACGATCGCCCTCGAGGGGCCGATCACGGTCGAGCGTTACATGAGCCTCTGCCTGAGGCACTATTACGGCACCCGCGACCCGCTGGGCTCCGCCGGGGACTTCACCACGGCCCCGGAGATCAGCCAGATGTTCGGGGAATTGATCGGCCTGTGGCTGCTGGATGTCTGGAACGGCATGGGACGCCCCACGGGCTGCCGACTCATTGAGCTTGGTCCGGGCCGAGGCACCCTGATGGCCGACCTGCTGCGTGCGACACGGCTCCTGCCCGACTTCAAGGCAGCCGCCACCGTGCATCTGGTCGAGACGAGCCAATCCTTGAGAAAGAAGCAGCAGGAGGCTCTCGCCGCCTCGGGCTTCTCTCTTCACTGGCACGACCGGATCGACGACGTGCCGCTTGGCCCTACCCTTCTCGTCGCGAACGAGTTCTTCGATGCCCTGCCTGTGCGACAGTTCGTCGGCACGGAGCGCGGGTGGTGCGAGCGGCTGGTGGGGCTTAAGGGCGAGCGCCTGATCTTCGGCCTGCGCCCGGAGCCGGAGCCTGCCCTTGGCACACCGTTGAAGCCCGGCGACATCCTCGAATGGTCGGGCGCTTCCATCGAGGTCATGAGCGAGCTTGCCGGACGGCTGGCGCGCGATGCGGGCGCGGCCCTGATCCTCGACTACGGCTATTGGGGCCCGGCCTTCGGCGACACGCTACAGGCACTCAAGGCGCACAAGCCCGTCGATCCTCTCGAGGAACCGGGGGAAGCGGATCTCACGACCCATGTGGATTTCCACCGCCTCGCCCAGGCTGCCGTCATGAAAGGCGCCAGGGCTCACGGCATCGTCACCCAGGGCGATTTCCTCCAGTCGCTCGGAATAGACGCCCGCGCCAACGCCTTGAAGGCACGGGCCACGCCCGCGCAGGCTGCCGCTATCGACCAGGCGCTTGCCCGCCTGACGGAGCGCGGGCCGACCGGCATGGGTGATCTGTTTAAGGTTTTGGCCGTTACACATGAGACCATCGAAGCCGTGCCCGGCTTGCCTGCCCTGTCTCCCTCGTCCTGAGATTGCGCCATGTTCATTCAAGCCCCTGCCCTTTCTTCGCGCCCCGGCATCCGCCACGCCTTCTTCACCCGCCAGGGCGGCACATCGGATGGGATCTATACCTCGCTCAACGGCGGCATCGGGTCGTCGGACGAGCCCGCGAAGGTGCAGGAGAACCGCCGTCGCATGACACAGATTCTGGGCATCGACCAGGACGCTCTGATCAGCGTTTATCAGGTCCATTCCCCCGATGTGGTATTCGTCGAGGGACCCTGGCAGGGCGAACGTCCCAAGGCCGATGCCATGGTGACGGCGACACCCGGCCTTGCGCTCGGGATCACCACGGCCGATTGCGGGCCGGTGCTGCTTGCGGACACCCAGGCACGCGTGATCGGAGCCGCTCATGCAGGCTGGCGCGGCGCCGTCACGGGCGTGCTCGAATCCACCATCGCGGCCATGGAGCGACTCGGCGCGCGGCGCGAGAACATCGTCGCCGTGCTCGGCCCAACGATCAGCCAGAAAGCTTATGAAGTCGGCCCGGACTTCATCCAGCGCTTCGCCAACGAGGCGGCCGGGCACGAGCGCTTCTTCAAGGATGCCGAGAGGTCGGACCATGCGATGTTCGACCTGCCGGGTTTCATCGGCGCACGTCTCGAAGCAGCGGGGATCGGTACATTCACCGATCTCGGGCTTTGCACCTATTCCGACGAGGAACGGTTCTTCAGCTATCGCCGCACCACCCATCGCAAGGAGCCGGATTACGGGCGCCTGATCTCCGCGATCACGCTCACTCCTTGATGCCGGCCACGTCGGGCGTTTCCCATGCGAGATGCTGGCCGCCATCGACGGCGATCATCTGGCCGGTGACGCTGCGGGCTTTCGCCAGATAGAGCACCGCATCGGCAATCTCGTCCGGCGTGCCGCCGTGCCCCAGCAGCACCGCCTCACTCTGCTTGGAAAAATCTTCGTCGCCCTGGCGCACGTTCGACAATGTCGGCCCGGGCCCGATGGCGTTGACGCGAATGCGCGGTGCGAGCGCCTGCGCCATGGTCTGCGTCGCGGTGAACAAGGCGGCCTTGGTGAGCGTGTAGGAGAAGAACTGCGGCGTCAGCTTCCACACGCGCTGATCGACGATGTTGACGATGCAGCCATTCTGATCGGCGGGAAGCTGATGGGCGAAATCACGGGCGAGAAATGCCGGTGCGCGCAGGTTGACGGCGAAATGCCGGTCCCACCTTTCCTGCGAGAGCGTCTCGACCTCATCGGGTTCGAACTCGGATGCATTGTTGACGAGCAGCGTCAGCGGGCCCAGCGCCCGGATCGCTTCGGGCACGAGGCGCTCGACCGCGTCACCATCGGCCAGATCGGCCTGCACGACGGCGGCCCGCCCACCCTGCTGTCGTATCCGCGCCGCCATCGCGTCCGCTTCATCGGTCGAGCGCCGGCAATGGATTGCCACCGCATAGCCGTCGTCGGCGAGCCGTTCGACGATCCGCCGCCCGATGCGCTGTGCACCGCCGGTCACGAGAGCGGCTTTGTTCATGATCAACCTCTTGAAATATAAGCACGTCACGGCGCTTCCGGCCGCCGGACAAGAAAATGACATTTTTTCGCTCGGCCGTCGAACCAATGGCCAAGCTGCGCGTTTAGGACTCCGGCGATAACGCAAGGGGAAACTCGCACATTGCCGCCACAATCCTGCCACGGTGGTCTTCGCCGCTGTGGTTGTCAGGTCACAGCCCTCGACCGGTTGTCGCTCTATAACAGGCCAGTGCTTGGCTTGGCCCAGAAGACCGGGTTGAGCTCGCATGACATCGATTAGGAAAGAGAAACCATGAAGAAAATTCTTCTCGCCAGCGTCGCTCTCTTCGGCTTTGCCGGAGCCGCTTCTGCTGCGGACCTTCCGCTCCGCGCTGCTCCCCCGGCTCCGATCATTGCTGCCGTTCCGGTCTTCACCTGGACCGGCTTCTACGTGGGTGCCCAAATCGGCTATGGCTGGAATGCCAACGACAACGATTTCGTTCTCCCGAACGGCTTCGTGGTGCAGAGCGGCGATTTCGGTGACAGCGGCGACGGCTTCCTGGCCGGTGTCCATGCTGGTTACAACTACCAGCTCGGCTCGTTCGTGGTCGGTATTGAAGGCGATGTCGAAGGCGTGTTCGGCGACGACAACGATGACGTGGTCATCATTGGCCCCGGTGGCGGCGTGTTCACGAACTACGGCTTCGCCGGCAACGCGCTCGACTGGCAGGGCTCGATCCGCGCTCGCGCCGGTTTCGCGTTCGACCGCGCTTTGGTCTACGCGACCGGTGGTTTCGCATTCGCTGGTGTCTCGGATGGTTTCGGCATCCTTGGCAACGACGACACGCTGACCGGTTGGACGCTGGGTGCTGGTGTCGAATATGCCTTCACCAACAACCTGACCGCCCGTCTGGAATACCGTTACACCAACTATGATGGTGGTGATAACTTCTTCAACAATGTCTCGCTCGGCAGCAACGACATTGAATTCCACACGGTCCGTGCTGGCCTCAGCTACAAGTTCAGCACCTACTAAGACCTGTCTTCTACAGAAACAGAAAAGGCCCGGTGGAAACACCGGGCCTTTTTGCTTTATGGGGTCACTCTCGTCTTGGCATAGGCCGGAACGCGGGCTTCGAAATCCGCGAGCCATGCGACGAGCTTAGGGTAGCTCTCGCGCCACCGCCCGCCGAAGCGGAGATCGAGGTAGCCCAGTGCGCAGGCGAGAGCGATCTGGCCGATATGCAGCGGCTGACCCGGCTCAGTGAGATGAGCCTCCGCATGGTCGAGGCCGCGGCGGACCTTGTCGGCCTGGTGCGAGACCCATTTCGGCTCGTGCCTGTCTTCAGAACGGAAGCGCCCCTCGTAGACCTGCAGCAGGGCCGCATCCATGATGCCGTCGGCGAGCGCCTGATCGCGCAGCGCCGAGAACCGCTCCGGGCCGTTCGGGATGACGCCGCCGCCGGCGAGATGATCGAGGTAATCGACGATCACGCGGGAATCGTAGAGCACGTCGCCGTTCTCCAGAATGAGCGCGGGAATCTTGCCGAGCGGGTTCTGCTGGCGGATGGAATCCTCAGGGTTGAGAGTATCCGCATCGACGATCCGAATGCGATCGGTCAGTCCGAGAATCGAGGCGGAGAGTTTGACCTTCCGGCCGAAGGGCGAGGCGGGCGAGGAGCGGAGAATGAGCATTGATGACCTCTGTTGCGAGAATGACAGGAGTCATGAACGCTCGAAACCTGCGCGGCAATTGGTTTTAAGCAGGGGGCCCGAAGGCTTCACAGCGATACGCGCCATAACCGCTGCGCGACAGGCGCTCCGCCAAGGCGGGCAGCAGCGTTTCCGCCTCCTGCTTCAGGGCCCAGGGCGGATTGATGACGAAGAGGCCGCTGCCGTTGAGCCGCGAGGGATCGCGCGGATCGTCCACATAGAGCTCGAGGCGAAGGCCGGGACGCGGGCATTCCTCGTGCAGGCGTTTCGCCACCGCGTCGACGGAACCGACATCCTTGATCGGATACCACCCCGCATAGATTCCGGTCTGCCATTTGTTCACGGCGGCGAGCAGCTCCGTCCCGAGCCGATCCAATTCGTTGGACTTCTCGTAGGGCGGATCGATGAGCACGAGACCGCGCTTCTCCTTGGGCGGGATCAGCGCATGCAGCGCCGTCCAGCCGTCGAGATGCATCACCTTGAGATTCGCGACTTCGTTGAAGGCGTCGCTCAGGACCGCGTAATCGGCCGGATGCAGCTCCACGAACACGCCGCGATCCTGACGCCGCAGAAGCTCGCGCACGATGGCGGGCGAGCCGGGATAGGCGGTCTCGCCATGGCGCGTCCGCACGTCGGCCACCACGCTCCGATAGGGCGCGAGGATCTCCTCCACGTCGGGAGCGAAGGCCTCGCCCAGCCGCCCGATTCCCTCGACCCACTCCCCCGTCCGCCCGGCCTCGTCGCCGGCAAGGTCGTAGAGCCCGATGCCCGCATGCGTGTCGATGACGCGCAGCGGCGTCTCCTTGCGCTGCAGGTAAACCAGGATGCGCACCAGGAGCGCGTGTTTCATGACGTCGGCGAAATTGCCGGCGTGAAAGGCATGTCGGTAATTCATGGTCGTCCTACGGCATCAGCTCGATGCCCTTCCCACTCATGCGCATCGGATCGATGCGCTATCTCACGGCTGGAACGGTGACCTCGCCCGCCCGGCACCCGTCGCGGTCGACCTCCGGGCATTGACGGAACCCGCGCAGATCCTTGGTCAGGCAGATGCGGACCTCCTGAAAGATCCGCCGTCCACAGGAAACCGAGATCATGTCGGGTCGCAAGCCCGGATTGGCATTGATGAAGGCGCGCTCGATCTCGCTCGGCAGCACCTTCGATCGGCTGTCCAGGCCGTTGAAACCGTCCGGGATGCGCACGAGTTCCCGCGCCTGGCGGACCGCGCGGAAATAGCCGCTCGGGCTTTCCCCCGTGCAGGTCCCATGCTTGCGCCATTGATAGCGTGCCAGGTTATCGTCCGGGAAGAGCTCCTTGGCGTCAGCCAGTGCCGACTGAGGAACGAAGCGGCCGCTGGGCTCGCAGAAGCTCGGATAGCCCTGCTCCCGTTGCGGCCACAGGCCGTGCGTCACGAAGCCGAGGCCGCTGCCAGTGTCGCATTGCCGGTTCCGGCTGCCGCTGCTCTCGCAGAAGCCGGGCGACCAGGACAGGGCCAGCACGTAGAAGTCGAACTGCCCCATCGGGGCGCCCCTCGCCTCCCGGAGGCCTTGGGCCGCGGAAGGGAGAACCGACACAAGAAAGGCACTCGCGAATGCGAGCCACCAGCGCAGGATCAAGGAGCCGCCTGCTTGCAGTGCGGTGCATAGGCGTAATCGCGGTCGAGGCCGTCGACGCAGGCTTCCGTGTTCCAGCCGATGCCGATGAAGCCCAGATCCTCACGGATCGAGAAGTTGATTCGGTGCCTGAAGCCGTCGGACACGACCACGGTGCCCGTGCAGTAGCGGCGGGGGATATAGTCGAGGCCCCAGGGACGCCAGGCGACTTCCTGCACGCGCTCGAAGGCGAGCAGTTGAAGGCCGGAATTCCAGAACCGGCCCTCCTTGTGCGAGAAACGCGAACTGATGTTCTGGAGCACCGCGGGATCGGCACAGGCCGGCAGCGTAGCATCGAAGGGCTCGTCCCGCCGTTCCGCGGGCGTGATCTCGCGCGCAAGCGCGGGTGCGCTCAACAGCATGCAGGAGATGATAGCCGCCAGCCACTTCATTGAAAATGCTCCACCAAGTCTTCAGACCGTGCACCCTCGACCATGTGGGCGGCGTTCGAGAAGGTCAAGATCCGGTTACGCTTTAATAGACGGCGTGGCTGTTGAGCATCATCGGCTGGCCGACGGAGCGTCCCTGCGTCCGGGGCGGAGCATAGGTCTGTTCGACCGGGCGTCCCATCGGCGGGAGGGGTGCCTGCGAGTACCCTTGGGGTGCCGAAAGCCTTGCGGGTCCGGCGTTCGGTCCCGGCAGGTCGGCCGCATAGCCGCCGGAGGACATTCGCGGCGCTGGACCGACCGGAGCGGCGATGGCCGGGGACGGTGGCGGCGGAGCCGGCGGGATATAGGCCTCGCCATCCGCAACGTCCTGCTCCAGATCGATGGGCGCCAGGTCGCCGGAGGACGCCGCGCTCTGGAGAACCTCGCGGCTGCGCTCGGGATCGATTCGCGGCTCGAACTTTAGGATCGGCTTGCAGATGCGCCGCTGTCCGCGGGGATCGTGCCGCGCAAGATCGATATGGATATGATTGTAATGGAACGGATCAGAGCCCGGCGCCAGGACCGTCGTGAAGTAGCGGCAAGCTCCGACAAAGCTCTCTCGCAGGAATTCCTGCTCGGACGGGTTGCCCCGCCAGCCCTTCTCGACATTGATCTCCCGACCATCCGCCAACACGAACGCCATGACGTCCATGGCGTTGCCGAAGGCGTGCTCGGAGACCTTGGCGCCCATCTGATTGTTGCGGGGGCGGCAGGAATAGGAGCCCGCCTTGATGTCGGCGAGCGGCACGCCGAGATACATCTGTGCGGCCGGCCTGACGATCTCGTCGAGCCAGGCATCGATCTGGGGAATGATCGGACAGGCCAGGGTGACCTTCGATTTCAACCCCACCGCACCGTTGTTGAAGGCCGCGACCTTGAACGGATAATCCATGCCGCAGGCACCCGGCCCGTCGATCTTGGAGCTGAGAGCCATGTAGGCGGAGGGCTGCACGAGATGCTGCGACAGACAGGCCTCCTCGGCCTGCGCACGCCAAGGCTCGCGCTGCTCGAAACGAAACAGCCCGCAACCGGTAAGCCCAAGCCCCACGAGCGAAAGGGCAACAAACGCAACTAACCCACGACGCATGGGCGCGAGACTCGCTCAAGGACGTAAACATCCCGTCAACGGAGAGACGCTTTCGTCGCGTTGCGCCGAAGCGAAACTCCCGGTCGGCGAACGACAATCACTCCTGGGTCTCGGCGGTGTCATCCCTGCGAAGGCGGGGATCCAAGAGCCACTGAGGCCTAGGAAGGGGGGCGCGACGTCCGGTGATGCTGGATCCCGGGTTCCGCGAATGCGCCCCCACCCTGACAACCCGTGAGAACTCTGCCCGTCATGCCCGCGCTTGCCGCGGGTATTCACGTCTTCTTCTGCGCGGTGGGATAAGACGTGGTGGCCGGAACGCGCCCGGCCATGACGCGGCGGGTGGATGTCGATGGATCCCTGTCAAAGAGCCAGCGGTTTGGGGCCCGCAGCTTGCGCTGCGAGCCTTTAGGGTTCGAGGGTGGCGCGTCGGGCCGTCCGGCTCGCTGTGAATGGTAAATGGAAGAGCCGGGAGGCCGCTTCGCGCACGGTTCTTTTAGGCGTTTCGACTTGGACCAGCACAGGGCTGCCAAGGGCCTCCTGGCGCCGGCTGCGTGACCGGCGGACAGGACCGTGCCTGCTCCCACAACTTGCGACGCCTCGCGAAGCGCGCCCCTCGTCGGATCAGGCTGTGCAACGATATAGCCAAGGTTGCAGCATCTGTCAAGAACAAA